>JBOGVC010000143.1:0-30411 GCA_050695275.1 Actinomycetota bacterium
GCGAACTACGTGCTGAAGGTCCGGACGAAGACGACGGGTGACCTGGAGGATCTGATCCGGCGGCTCCGGGAGAAGGCGGCGGTCACCACGAACACCACGATCGCGCTCTCGATCCCGTTCGAGGGCCGCGCTCTGCGTCCGTGACCCTCGGTAGGCCAAAGCCCTCAGTAGGATTGATCCGTGCGCTTGTACAACACCCTCTCGCGTGCCTTCGAGGAGATCGTTCCCGTCGACGGCCGGCTGGTGCGGATCTACTCGTGCGGTCCCACGGTCTACCGGTACATCCACATCGGGAACATGCGCTCGTTCATGCTGGGGGATCTGATCCGCCGCGCCCTCCGCTTCGAGGGGCTCGATGTCCGATGGATCATGAACATCACCGATGTCGGCCACATGACCGACGAGGTGAGCGACACGGGCAGAGACAAGATGGAGCTGGCCGAGTCCGATGAAGGGCTCTCGGCAGCCGAGATCGCCGAGAAGTACACGCGGGCCTTCCTCGAGGACGCCGACCTGGTCGGCATCGAGCGGGCCGACCTGTATCCGCGGGCGACGGACCACATCCCGGAGATGATCTCGATGATCGAGACTCTGATCGAGAAGGGCCATGCCTACGAGGTCGACGGGACCGTCTACTACGAAACCACGACCTTCCCCGGGTACGGGAAGCTCTCGGGGAACACGCTCGATCAACTGCGAGCCGGGCACCGGACGGAACTGGCAACGGATCCGGGCAAGCGGCACCCCGAGGACTTCGCGCTGTGGAAAGCGGCCGGCGCGAACCGCCTCCTGCGATGGCCGAGCCCCTGGGGGGACGGGTTCCCGGGATGGCATATCGAGTGCTCCGCGATGTCGATCAAGCACCTGGGCGATCGCTTCGACGTGCACACCGGCGGAAACGACAACAAGTTCCCGCATCACGAGGACGAGATCGCGCAGTCGGAGGGCGCCGTCGGTCATCCGGTCGTGTCGATCTGGGCACACGGCGGGTTCCTGCAGATGGGCGGGCAGAAGATGGCGAAATCCGCGAAGAACATCAAGCGGGTGACCGATCTGGCCGAGCAGGGTATCGACCCCCTCGCCTTCCGGTGGTTCACGTTCCAGACCCGCTACCGATCCGAGATGGATTTCACCTGGGAGGCGCTGGAGACGGCCGACCATCGGGTGAAGCAGCTTCGTCGCCATGTGGCGGAATGGGACCCGCCCGCCGACGATCTCGGTCCTGCCGGGAAGGAGCTCGACTCCCGGTTCCGCGAGGCCGTGGCGAGCGACCTCGACATGCCGGCAGCCGTCCGGGCGGTCAACGACCTCGACCACTCGCCGGACGTGCCGTCCGGCGAGAAGCGGGCGCTCCTCGCGTCGTGGGACCACGTGTTGGGTCTGGACCTGGAGCGGGAGGCTCGGGAAGCATGGGAGGCGCCTGAGGACGTCCTGCGGCTCGTGGAGCAGCGTGACGCTGCCCGGGTGGCGAAGGACTACGCGCGGTCCGACGAGCTCCGCGACGAGCTCCAGGCGCAGGGTCTCGAGGTCATGGACACGGCGGAGGGCACGCGGGTCCGCCCGCGGGGTTGACGTCGCTCATCCCAGGCCGAGCGGCTGGCCGAGCCGAGCGGCTGCGCCGGCCAGGGCGTCGGACAGGAACCGGCTCCCCTCCAACCCGGGAAGCTCCCTCAGCGTCTCCTCCATCTCCTTGACGGCGACGGTCCCGTCCGCATCGCCGAAGAGATGGTGGATCACGAAGTCGGTCTCGGCCTGCGGCCGCACGCCGGTGCCCACCGGCGCCCAGAGGTGCTCCAGCGCCCACCGGGTGATCGTCCGGGCCTGCCTCGACCGTGCGAGACGCATCCGCGCCTGCGCCCGGTAGAACGCGAAGTGCCGCCGCTCGTCCTTGATGATCGCCTGGAGGAGCTGGATCAGGACCGGGTGCTGGGTCCTGGCGATGATCCGGTGGTAGCCCGTCAGCGTGCCGAGCTCGTTCACGGCGCCCCAGGTCATGTGGACGGCGACGAAGTCGCGGAACAACGCCGACCCGAGCAGCGTGCCGACATGGGAGAGGTACCCCTTCGTCCCGAACTTCTGGCGGACCCACTGGTTCCGATCGACGCGCGTGGGGAAAGGATCGTCGCCGGATACACCCTCGAACGCCGGGGCGACACGGTAGCCGGCCTCTCCCAGGAAGCGGCTGAACGCCTCCCCGTGCCACAGCTCCTCGTAGACCCAGCACGACAGGAACGCGGTCACCTCCGGATCGAAGGACGCCCGTGTCGCGAGCAGATCCCGGAGGAAGACGACCGTGTGGGTCTCGATGTCCATCATGTACGTGAGGCAGCGCGCCTCGTCGGTGGTCACGGGGTGCTCGTGGATCCGCTCCCACTCCACGCTGGAGAGATCGACCCGGTTGGATGCCCGCAGGTACCTGTCCAGGTCGAAGTCCGCTCTGTCCATCGGCACGATCCGGTCCTTCATGCGGCCAGTCCTCCTGCTCCCGTCCGACGTCTCACGGGTGTTCGCATCTGCAGACGGACAGGATTACCCGAGTGGCGACGGGTGGGTCAAGCGACGACCTGGAGGTCCCTCGTGCTCCGGTTCAGTCGTTCGACGCCGTCGGTCGTCACCGCGACGATGTCCTCGATCCTGATCCCGAAGCGTCCCTCGAGGTAGACACCGGGCTCGACCGAGAACGTCATCCCCGGTTCGAGGACTGTTCGGTCTCCCTCCACCATGTAGGGAGGCTCGTGCAGCTCGAGGCCGATCCCGTGGCCGGTGCGGTGGATGAAGCGCTCGCCGTACCCGGCGGCCTCGATCACCGCCCTGGCGGCCCGGTCGATCTCCTCGGCTCGGACCCCGGGTCGGACGGCGTCCACGGCCGTGGCTTGGGCCTCCTGGACGGCCGCGTAGGCCTGCTCGAACCCGTCGGGGGCCTCACCGACCACGACCGTCCGCGTGGTGTCGCTGAGGTAGCCGCCGAGCTCTCCCCCGAAGTCCATCACCACCGCGTCGCGGGGCAGGATCGTCCGGCCCCCGGGCTCGTGGTGGGGGGAGGCGGCGTGCGGGCCGCTCGCGACGATCGTGAAGTCCGACCGCGCATGGCCGTTCACCACCAGGAGCTCCGCGAGGTCGCTCGCGACGGCCTCCTCGCTCCGACCCTGGAACGACATCGTGACGATCGCCCGGAACGTCTCGTCCGCAGCCCGTGCGGCTCTGCGGAGCGCCTCGAGCTCGGCCCCGTCCTTCACGCTCCGGAGGCGGCCGAGCACCGGTGACGCCGGGGAGAACGTGGCTCCGGGGAGCGCCCGTTGCAGACCGATCAGATGGCTCGCCCAGAGGCGATCGGCCACCGCGATGCGGGCGGCACCTGCGAGCAACCTCGCGGCGGCCTCGTACGGATCGGCGCCGTCCAGCCAGGGCACCAGCTCGACGTGCTCCCCCATCGGCGAGGCCGCCGCGAGCGGCCGCTCCAGCTCAGGGACCAGGAGCGCCGGGTCGCTTCCCGGCCGGAGCACGAGCAGCGTGGGCCGTTCCAACGGCATCGGGTCGTAGCCCGTGAGGTAGGCGAGATCGGGAGACGGCGACACGACCAGCGCGTCCAGGTCTCGCGTCCCGGCTTCCGAGGTCGCGCGGCGGATCCGGTCGAGGTGCGGCGCGCTCACAGCTTGAAGAGGATCGGCCGGGGCATGATCTGGAACGTGACCGGCGTCGTGCCGAGTGCCACGCCGTCGGCGATGACCGGCAGCGGCCGCTCGGAGCGGATCTCGAAGCGGATCTTCGCCTTCAGCTCCTGGATGTGCGGGTCGGGGACATGGTCGCCGTGGCGGAAGAGCCGCGGGAGCTGCGTGTAGGCGCCCGAACGGGGGCCCGTGAATACCAAGGCGTCCAGCACGCCGTCTCCCGGGAACGAGCGTGGCGACAGACGCAGGCCGCCGCCGCTGAACTGCGCGTTCGCGACGACGACGTTCCAGGCCCGGCCCTCCCAGGTGCGCCGATCGTGCTCGACCGTCATCCGGGACGCCTTCGTCTTGAGGTAGCCGCACCAGAAGCCGTAGAACCGCCGCGAGCCACCCAGCCAGGCGGGGGCCTTCGCCGCACACGCCACCTGCTGCGCGCCCATCCCCACCTGCGCGAGGTTGTGCCCGTACCGGGTGTGGCGCTCCCCCGTGCGGCCCGTGGCCGTGATCTTCATGAGGTCGAGACCGTAGGTGTTGTCCCCCAGGAGGTGGGCGGCCGCAGACTCCGTATCGCCGGGGATGCCGAAGCTCCGCACGAGATCGCACCCGCTCCCCGCTCCGATCACGCCGAGCACGGGCTCCTCCCGGATCGTGCGGCCCTCCCGGAACATCCCGTTCACGACGTCCTGGATCGTGGCGTCGTTGCCCATCGCGACGAGGAACCGGAACCCGTCGTCGAGAGCCGAGGCGGCGAGCGCCGAGGGGTCCGACCCGTTCGCGACCAAAGTCCGGTGCTCGAGCCCACGCTCGTCGAGCGCGCGCTCGAGCACCGGGAGCTGCGGGAGGATGCCCGCGCGAGGGTCGACGATCACGGCGATCGTGCCGAAGGGGCTGGTCATGACCGAGCTCTCATAGGCGAAGCGTAGCTACACACCCGTGTACGCGACGACGCCTCGAAGGATCGCGGAGCGCCCGGCCCGGACCTGCGCCGCCGTGCCGGGCGCGGCGACGTCCTCGATCTGCCGGAGCAGATCGACGAGCTGCTTGCAGTTCCGGATGAAGTCCCCCGGGGCCATCTCCGTCTCCGCCAGGATGTCGTCGAGGGCCTCGCCCTCGGCCCACTGGTGGATCGGCCGGGCGAACCCCGCCTCGAGCTCGCGGCAGAGCTGCACCTGGTGCTCGTCTTCGGTGCGCCGGACCTTCCGCCACAATCGCTGGAGCCGCTCGTAGCGCTCCTTCGTCTCCGCGGTGGGCATCTCGCCCGAGAGAGGGATCCGCTCCCGTCCCTCGTAGATCACCGCCGACAGCAGGGCGACGACCTCGGACGGCCCGAGGTCATCCAGGAGGCCCGAGGCGAGCGCCTCCCCCACCAGCAGGTCGCCCTCGCCGTAGATGCGGGTGAGCGTCTGCCCTTTCACGGTCAGCTCCCAGTCCTCCACGTACCCCAGCGCCCGCAGGACCGACAGGACCCGGTCGAACTGTCGCGCGAGCGTCTCGGTGCGGACCCTGATGCGCCGCTCGACGCCGCCGAGCCGTCGCTGGAGCTCCGTCGCCCGGCCTGCCCACCGCTCGTGCTTCCCGCGCTCCGGGCATCGCCGGCAGGGATGGGCCGCGGCGAGCTCCTCGAGCCGAGCGGCCTCGCGTTCGACCTTGGGGCTCGTCTGGCCGCGCCGCTTCCCTCCCCCGGTCTTCACGTCGAGGGCGACCAGGCGGGCCGCGACGTCGCGGCGGAACCGGGGGTTCCGGACGCTGCCGGACCGGGGCAACGGGATCTTCGTCAGGATCTGCGGCGGGTCCTCGAAGTGTCGCGGCATCAACCGGAAGAACTGGCGGTCCTGGGCGAGGACGGTCGGCTTCCCGTCGCGCGATGAGACGACCACCGCGAGTCCGCGTCGCCGGGCGCTCGGCACCCACACCACGTCTCCCGGACGGAGCTCCGCGACGCCGGACCGGATGTCGTCCCGACGTCCCTGATCGCGCGATCGGCGGTCCTCGTCGCGCAACCGTCGGGCCTTCTCCAGATACCCCCAGTACTCCTCGAAGTCACCGAGATGGCAGGTCATGTTCTTCCGGTAGCCCTCGAGCGTGGCGAGATCCTGTTGCCGGGATCGTTCGAGCACCACCACGCCCCGGTCGGCGAGGAACTGCGCGAACGAGGAGTTCAGCAGGTGATGGGCTTGCTCGGGCGTGTAGTTGCGGACGAGGTTCACCGCCATGTTGTACGAGGGCCGGAACGACGACGCGAGGTCGTAGGTCCGCGTGGCGGCGAGTCCCGCGACGCGTTCGAACGGCACCTGGCGCTGGTAGACGACGACGGCGTGCCCGAGCGCGTCGATCCCGCGGCGGCCCGCGCGACCCGTGAGCTGCGTGTACTCACCCGGCGTGACCAGTTCGTGGCGTTCGCCCTGGAACTTCCACAGGTCCTCGATCACCACGCTCTTCGCGGGCATGTTGATCCCCAGCGAGAGGGTCTCCGTCGCGAAGACCACCTTCACGAGGCCCTCCTGGAACAGCTCCTCGACCGTCTCCTTGAACATCGGGAGCATGCCGGCGTGGTGGGCGGCGACCCCGGTGGTGAGTGATTCGAGGAACTCCACGAATCCGAGGCTCGTGAGGTCATCCTCGTCCACCCAGGCGGCCCGGGCCTCGGCCCGGTCCCGGATCGTCGCGGCCTCCTCCCGGGTCGTGAGGCGGACGCCCGCGTCCCGCAGCCACCCCACGCTCTTCTCGCAGCCGGACCGGCTGAACACGAAGTAGATCGCCGGGAGCATCCCCTCCTGCGCGAGGACGTCGACCACCTCCTCGCGGCGGGGGACGTAGACGCGGCGATGGCCCTCCCGGGGACGGGAGATCCGCTGGTGCTGGGGCATCCCCGACCCGCGCCGGTAGTACGTCTTCGTCTTCAGCTCGTGCTGATCCAAGGAGACGACGTAGGGGTTCGGCATCAGGATCCCATCCTGCTCGATGTGCATCGGATGCAGTCGGGACCCCACGAGGTAGTGATGCTCGAGCGGGACCGGGCGGCGTTCCTCGATCACGACGCGGGTGTCGCCACGGAGGGTCGTGATCCACTCGCCGAACTCCTCCGCGTTCGAGATCGTCGCGGAGAGCGCGATCACGCTGACGGACGGCGGGAGGTGGATCAGGACCTCCTCCCAGACGGCGCCGCGGTAGGGATCCTGCAGGTAGTGCACCTCGTCCATCACGACGGCGTGCAGGCCTGAAAGCGTGGGCGATCGTTCGTACAGCATGTTGCGGAGGACCTCGGTGGTCATGACCACCACGGCCGCCTCCGGGTTGATGGCGTTGTCGCCCGTGAGGAGACCGACCGTCTCCGCGCCGTGCTTGGCGACCAGATCGCCGAACTTCTGGTTCGACAGCGCCTTCAGCGGGGTCGTGTAGAAGGCCTTGGCGCCTCGGTCGAGCGCTCGCTCGATCGCGAACTCCGCGACGACGGTCTTCCCCGAGCCGGTCGGCGCGGCCACCAGGGTGGACATCCCTCGATGGACGGCATCGATCGCGTCCTGTTGGAACGCGTCGAGCGCGAAGGGGAACTGGCGCGCGAAGTCCTCGGGAGTGGTCACGGTGGGGTCAGTTTACGGGCGGTCCTCCGCTGCTCCGGTCAACCGCCGGCGGGCGTGGGCTAGAGACCGAGACCCGTCAGCACGCCGCCGAGCGCGGCGTCGAAGGCCTCCGGCGCCTCGAGGTTCGACAGGTGGCCGGCGCCGTCGATCCGGAGGAGCTCCGCGCCGACGACGCCGTCGGCGATGCCCGCCGTGACGTCGGGCGGGATCAGGCGGTCCTCCGAACCCGTGATCACCAGCGTGGGCACGTCGATCGTCGCGAGGTCCTGCACCGAGTCCGGCCGCTCGGCCATCCCGAGCGCGGCCGCGGCGATCCCGTTCGGGGTCTGCTCGCCGATCCACGCCCGCACCCGCTCGCGGAGCTCCGCCGGAGCATCCTCCCGGAGCAGGGGCGGGGGCTCGTCGACCAGGAACCCGTGGCCCTCGGTCCGGAGGCGGTCGGCCAGCTCCCGGCGCTTCGCCGCGGCCTCGGGCTGGTCGGCCTCTGCTTTCGTGTTCGCCAGCACCAGAGCGGCGATCCGTGGCCGCGCTGCCCTCCACAATTCGAACGCCACGTACCCGCCCATCGACAGGCCGCACACGACCGCGGTGTCGACGCCGGCCTCGTCGAGCGCCGCGATGCATCGATCCGCCGCGGCGCGCATCGTGAGGACGTCCGGCCCTTCGGTGGCACCGAAGCCCGGGAGGTGCGGGGCGACCAACGGAAGCCGGGGGCCGAGCGAACCCAGCTGCGGTTCCCACAGTCTGGCGTCGAGCGGGAAGGCGTGGATCAGGAGGAGGCCAGTGGTCATCGCGTCACCGTACGGCCTTGGCGTCCGGACCGACCACCACGGCGAGGGCGGCTGGCCGGATCTCGAAGATCGCGGGAAGGGGGCCGATCGGCTCCCCGTCCGCGTACACGAGCACACGCCGGTCCGCCTCCACCTCGACCTTCGTCCCGGTGCGCATCGTGACCTTGGGGTGCGTGGTGTGCGACCCGGTGAAGACCCGGGGGAACGCTCGCAGGAACGCGGCTTTGGAGAGCGCCCGTACGATGCAGACGTCCAGCAACCCGTCGTTCATGACGGCGTCCGGGAGGACCCGCATGCCCCCACCGGTCCAGCGGCCGCTCCCCACCTCGACGAGCATCGCGTTGCCCTCCATCCGCTCGCCGTCGACGGTCACGACGAACGCGGCCGGCGAGAACTTGGAGAGCGTCTTCACCAGCGCGACGACATAGGTGCCCGTCGCGCCCAGCTTGATGGTCATCCCGTTCGCGGTCTCGTTCACCTCGGAGTCGAACCCGGCGCCGGCGATGTTTAGGAAGCTCCTCGTGACCACGCCCGCGGTGACCTCGATCACGTCGAGATCCGCGGTCTTCGGGTCGGCGAGCAGCTCGATCGCGGTGCGGAGCTTCCCCACCCCGATCGCCTTCGCGAAGTCGTCGCCGGTGCCGGCCGGCAAGGCCGCCAGGGCCGTTCCCGTGCCGAGGATCCCGTTCGCGGCGAGCGATGCCGTGCCGTCGCCTCCGAGAGCCGCCACGATCCGGGCACCGTCCTCCGACGCGGCGCGAGCGAGCCGCTCCACGTCCGGGCCCGACTCGGAGACGCGGATCTCGTGCGCGACGCCGAGCCGACGCAGCTCGCTGGCGACCGAGCCGATCAGCTTCCCCGCCTTGCCGTGACCGGCCGCGGGGTTGGCGACCACCACCAGGTCGGGGGCGCCGGCCATGCGCTCCTACGTGCCCGGCAGGCCCGGGAGACCCGGCTGCTGGGGGTTGATCCCCGCGGCGCTGAGCGCCTCGACCTGGTGTGTCTGGAAGCGGGCCATCGCGGCGTCCGCCTCGGCGAGCAACGACTGGGCGCGGCCGAGCACGCCTGCCCGGTCGGCGACGTCCAGACGCGCGGCGGCCACTCCGAGGAGGGCGGCTTCGCGGTTCAGGGTGAGCGACGCGAGCAGCTCGTCCCTCGCCGAGAGGAACCGGAGCACCTGCCCCTTGTCGAACCCCTTGCCCGTGAGCGAGCTCGCGAGGTCGTAGGACTCGATCGCACCCGAGACTTCCCTCGCGCCTGTCGCCGCGTCCTGCAGTGCCGAGACGGCGTCCGCAGGCGTTCGCTCCGCCAGCTCGGTGAGGGTGGTCCGCACCTCCGGGAACACGACGGGCGGTGAGCCTTCCTGGACCGTTCCGATCGTTCCTACTTCGGTCTCGATCAGCGACTTCCAGGAAGCGCCTGCGCGCCGGCGGAGGAGGTCTTGCTCCTCCGTCCGCGTGGTCCGGTCCTGCGCGCGGAGCCCGTTCGTGAGCCAGACACCGCCCCAGAACACCAGGAGGCCTGTGAGGAACGCGGCCAGGGCCTGAACCCCTCGCCGCCGCAGGAACGGCACCGGCACCGGGACGGGGCCGCGCCGAGGCGCTCGCACCGGCTGTTTCGTCTTCGTCCGTCCCTTGCCCTTGATCGCCATCTTCTCGTCCCTATCGCTTCAGGAAGCGGCTGACGATGATAGCTCCCTCGTAGAAGAGGTAGAGGGGGATCAACAGAGCCAGCATCGAGATCGGGTCGGGGCTCGGTGTGATCACGGCCGCGAAGATCGCGAGCCCCAGGACGACCTGTCGACGGTAGCGTCGCATCGTCTCGTTCGTGAGCACGCCCGCGGCGGTGAGGGAGATCAGCAGGATCGGGAACTCGAAGCCCAGCCCGAAGGCCAAGATCGTGAAGATCACGAACCCGATGTACTTGTCGACCGTGAGCAACGGGCTCACGAAGTCGCCGCCCAGGCCGAGCAGGAACCCCAATGCCTTCGGCAGCGTCAGGTAGGCGGCCAACCCGCCGAGCAGGAACAGGATCACCGAAAGGGCCACGAACGGGATCGCCCAGCGACGCTCTCGAGCTGTCAAGCCCGGCACGATGAACGCCCACAGCTGGTAGAGGATCACGGGCAGCGCCACCACGAGGGCCAGGAAGACGATCACCTTCACGGTGATGAGGAACGCGTCGATCGCGCCGAGGAAGATCAGCGGCGAGCACCCCTGTTGGGGGAACGGGTTCTTGTCCGGATTGTCGCGGAGGAAGTCGCAGTACGGGCTCTGGATCAGGCGCATCGCGGGCTCGTAGAGGAAGAAGCCGACCACCGAACCCCCGAGCAGAGCCCACAGGCAGATCAGGAGTCGGTGCCGGAGTTCCTTCAAGTGATCGATGAGCGACATCGCGCCCTCGCGCTGCTCGGGGGTCTTCCGGCGCCACCTCGGGAGCGTCCTCACGGGTTCCCTGACGACTCGGGGTCGGCCGGATCGGCCGTGGTCGGTCCGGTCTCACCAGACGCATCATCGGCCGTGGGGGTGGCCCCGCCGTCTTCCACGAGCCGGTCGGCGGGTGGTCCGGCCGCTTCGGTGGGCTCGACCGGGGCAGGTGCCGGAGTCGAGGACGAGGGAGCCTCCGCGGGCTTCGATCGTGCGGTGCGGGGCGTACGGAGCGCGGCGGTCTCGTCCCTGATCGTCCGTTCGGCCCGGCGGACGGCGCCCTTCACGTCCGTCGCCCGCTTGATGCCGCCGGTGGCCTTCTTGAACTCATCGGCCGCCTGGCGCATGTCGTCGTCGACCCCCGACGACACCATGTCGCGGACCTCGTCCTGGACCTCGCGGAATTGGCGGAGCACGCGGCCCACGGAACGGGCCAGCTCGGGCAGGCGTTCCGGCCCCACCACGATCAGCGCCACGGCGAGGACGACGACGAGCTCGAGGGGTCCTACGTTGAGCATCGGTCTCGGGAAGTGCCCGGCAGCGAGTCTATCGGGGACCCCTGCGGCGGGCGGACGCTCCCCGGGGGGACGCCCGCTCCGAGAGGCGGGATGCCGTGTCGGCGGCCCGCGCCGAGGCGGCGGCCATCTCGTCGGCGATCGGCTGAAGCTCCTCCTGCATCCGCCCGGCGGTGCGCCCCAGCAGGATCGCGTGGCGAACGAGGAACCCCAGCATCACGAGCAGGGCGCCCGTGGTCACGAGACCGACCACGAGCCAGACGACGAGCCACGCTTTCACGTCAGGGAGCCTACCGGGCGAACGTGCGGGAGGATGCGGCGGCGAGGCGGGACTACGACTCTTCCGAGCCGGCGAGGAACTCCTTGAGGTAGTGGTCGTCCTCGAGGAGGAAGTGGAACTCGATCACGTCGTCGATCGAGAACGCGGGGCCGTCCATCGCGTGTTCGAGGGGCTCGACGGTCTCCGTGGGTTCCTGATCGAAGAGGCTGTCGCTCAGCTCCGCGCCCCCTCTGGGTTCGAGATCCACACCGGCGGACACCAGGAGGGCCACGATCTTGCGATCGGCCCGCTTCTCGACGGCGTCGTCGCAGCGAGGGCACGTGAAGCGGTAGCTCCCCTCCCGGCCGCTGGAGCGGACGGAGAGCGAGATCGCTTCGGGGCCCATGTCGACCTCTCCGCAGCGGGGGCATGTCGTCCGGATGGTTGTCATCTCAGGACAGCTATCGGCCCACCGCGCACACGGCTTGAGGCTCGCGAGCGTTGTCGGGGCTAGACCCGTCTGACTAGGTCTTGTGGCCGTAGCCCGCGAGGGTTTCGCGAGCGAGCCGCCGCACCTCGTCCCGGAGCTCGGCGGGCTCGACGACCTCGGCATCGTCCCCGACCCGAACCAGCAGCCGCGCGACCCAGCCGAGCTGTCGTGCCGGCAGCGTCGCTTCGACTCCCCCGTCGTCGCGTTCCTCGAGCTCGGTCGTGGCGTAGTACTCCGCGATCCAACGCGCCGCCGGTCGCAGCCGCAGGCGCACGGAGACGTCCTCCCCGGTCGGCGAATACAGGTCTCGCCCCGCTCCCCGCAGACCGCGTGGCACGAATTTCTCACCGGTCGGCGTGGCGCTCCGGACCCGATCCGCGCGGAAGAGACGCTCGGCGTCGGCGTCCACGTCCCAGGCCGCCACGTACCAATGTCCCATCCCCGAGAAGACCTCCTCGGGATCGATCTCGCGATGGCTCCACTCCCCCGTCGAGGCCGCGAAGTAGTCGATCGAAAGGCGTTCGTGCGCATGCGCGGCCGCTCGCAGGACCTCCAGGTGCTCCGGCGCCCGTCCGCGCCGGGCGATCTCGATGCGTCCCTCTGCCTCCTGGAGCGCGTCGGCGCCGAGGGAGCGCTGCAGCTTCTCCAGCGCTTTCGCGAGGGCGGGTGCGTCGGGCATCCCCGGAAGGGCGAGGAGCTCCGTCCCCCGGAGGTACACGGCGAGGGCCTCGATCCTCGTGAGCTGCAGCGGTCGCGAGAAATGGTCGGCCATCGAGATCCAGATGTGGCCGTCCTCGTCCACGTCGACGTCGATCAGGTCTCCGGGACCGTACGGCGGGAGGCCCGACATGAACAGGAGGTCGAGATCGCGCCGCAATTGGCCGGGCGCGACGCCGAACGCCGTGGCCACGTCGTCCAACGCGGACCCGGGATGCTGCACGAGGTACGGCACGATCGCGAGCATCCTCCCGAGCCGGTCCGAGGTCTTGGGAACGCTCCGTTTGCGTTCAGCCAAGGAGCGCCTCCAGCCGGGCGATGACGGTGTCGCGCAACGACGCCGGGGATCGAACGACCGCGTCGGGGCCGTACTCCAGCAACATCGCAGCGAACGCTTCTTCGTCGGCCATCGGGATCTCCATCACGATCCGGCCGTCCCCGTCCACGCCGACCTCGACTGCCCCCGGGAACTGCGACGCCGCGAACCAGGCGCGATCCGGCGAGAAGAGGATCACCGCTCGATCGTCCCCCGACGCGACCCACGGACCGGCATCCACGTGGTCCGCGGCGCGGAAGTCCGTGGGCGGGGCGGATCCCTCGCCGGCGTCCGTCACCTCTCCCACGATCCGGGAGAGCCGGAACGCGCGGACGTCGTCCCGTTCCCTGTCGTGGCCGACCAGGTACCAATGGCCCGCGCGGAACACCATCGCCCAGGCGTCGACGTCGCGGTCGCCCGTCTTCCCCTGCGACGTGCGGTACGTGAAGGAGATCCGACGGAGCGCCTGCGTCGCTTCGGCCACCGCATGGACCAAGTTGCTCCTCGCGTCGGACCCGGAGGCGAGCGGTCCCCCCCCCAGGCCGGCCAGGACGCCTCCGTCGGCTCCGTAGAGGAGCTTGCGGGCGCCGCTCTCGGCTGCCTCGTCCTGCCCCCCGCTCTGCGCGGCGACGAGCAACGCGACGAGCTCACCCGGCTCGAACGCGATCTCGGGGAGGTAGTACTTCTCCTTCGGGATCACGTATCCCTGCTCCGTGCCCCACACGTCGACGTCCACGAGCTCGAGGGGCACCCCGTACTCGCGGAGCACGTCCTTGTCGCGCTCGAACATCCGCTTGGCGCTGTCCGGATTGGCCTGCCCGTACGGCTCCAGGACCTGTCGGATCTGCTCGAACGCGAGGGGCCGTGGCGTCTCGAGGAGGAGGCCGACGAGGTTCAGCAGGCGCTCGAGTGGCTCCGCGCGGTCCCCCTCCCCCATGTTGCGGCATCATATCGGCGCCGTGCTCTCCGATCGGAGCGACCCGTGATCCACATCCGCCGAGGGGTCGTCCGCCGCGTCACGGCGACCCGGCAAGGGGCGCAAGAGCTCGAGGTCGAGGTCGAGGGGGAGGTGGCGCCCGCGATCGCGTACCCGGCGATGAGCGGCGACGTGGTGCCCGGGGACGCCGTGATCCTCAACACGACGGCGATGGATCTGGGGCTCGGGACGGGTGGCGTGCATCTCGTGATCGCGATCGAGGGCCGAGAGGTCGTCGTCGAGACCGCGCTCGGGCACGTGATGAAGGCCAGGTACACCCCGGTGCAAACGGCGGTCAGCAGCGTCGAGGAGACCGATGCCGCGCTGCTGGACGCGTCGGAGGGGCTCGGCCAGGTCCCGGTCGTCTGTGCGCCGCTCCATTCGATGCTGGCGCCGATCGCGGCGGGCGCGAAGCGATCGTCGGACGCGCGGGTCGTTTACCTGATGACGGACGGCGCGGCCCTGCCGGGCGGATTCTCCCGGCTCGTGGATGCGCTCCGTTCGGCGGATGTCCTCGACGGCTGGATCACGTGTGGACAGGCGTTCGGCGGGGACCTCGAGGCCGTGACGGTGTGGTCGGGCATGCTCGCGGCGAAGGAGCTGCTCGGGGCGGAGGTGATCGTGGTCGCCGACGGCCCGGGGAACCTGGGGACGGACACGACGTGGGGCGTGAGCGCGCTCGCGAGCGGTCACGCGCTGATGGCGGCGGCGACGCTCGGCGGTCGCCCGATCCCCGCCCTGCGCGTCAGCTTCGCCGACGAGCGCGAACGGCACCGCGGGATCTCCCACCACTCGCTCACGATCCTCGCTGATGTCTGCAAGGTCGACGTGAACGTTCCGGTGCCCATCCTGGACGACGACGTCCAACGGGCGGCCGTCTGGGACGCGCTCCGCTCTCGGAAGCTCGAGGAGATGCACCATCTCGTCGAGGTGGACGGAGGGCCTGCCGTGGAGGAGCTCCGGGCCCGCGGGATCGAGGTCCGGTCGATGGGACGCGGGATCGACGACGACCCCGCGTTCTTCCTCGCAGCCGGTGCGGCCGGCGTTCTCGCCGGCCGGCTGGCCGCCGAGAACCGCCGCTGGCGTTCTCGTCCCGGATGACGTGCTGACCACCGCTACATGTGGGCGATCAGTTGCTCCACGCGCTCGTCGACGGACTTGAACGGGTCCTTGCAGAGCACGGTGCGCTGCGCCTGGTCGTTGAGCTTCAGGTGCACCCAGTCGACGGTGTAGTCGCGGCGCTTCGCCTTCGCCTGCCGGATGAAGTCGCCTCGCAGCTTCGCGCGCGTCGTCTGCGGCGGCTCACGCATCGCCTTCGAGATGTCGCTCTCCGCGGAGACGCGATCCACCCTGCCAGCCTTCTCGAGGAGGTAGTACAGACCCCTGCCTCGGTTCACGTCGTGGTACGTGAGGTCGAGGAGGGCCACCCTCGGTGAGGCGAGCGAGAGATCGTGCTTCGCCATGTAGCGCTCGATCACCATCCGCTTGGTGACCCAGTCCACCTTGCGTACCAATCGTTCCGGCGCGCCCTCGGCCAGGGCCTCGAGCGCCTCGCCCCACTCGTAGAGGAGCTTCTTCGAGGCGTCGTCGGTCCCGCGTCGCTCGAGGAACCGCGATGTCTTCTCGAAGTACTCCTGCTGCATCTCGATCGCGGAGAGCTCCCTACCGTTGGCGAGCTTCACCTTCCGCGTCCCGGTCGTGTCGTGGCTGATCTCGCGGATCGCGCGGATCGGGTTCTCGAGGGTGAGATCCCGCATCACCGTGTTGCCTTCGACCATGCGCAGGACGAGATCGGTGATGCCGACTTTGAGATAGGTGGTCCATTCGCTCATGTTCGAATCGCCGACGATCACGTGGAGGCGACGGAACCGCTCGGCGTCCGCGTGCGGCTCGTCGCGCGTGTTGATGATCGGCCTCGATCGGGTCGTCGCCGAGGAGACGCCCTCCCAGATGTGTTCCGCCCGCTGGGAGATGCAGTACTGCGCTCCCCTCGGTCCATGGAGCACTTTCCCTGCGCCGCACCAGATCTGACGGGTCACGAAATACGGGATCAGAACGTCCGCCATCCGGGCGAACTCTCCGTGCCGGGCGACGAGGTAGTTCTCGTGGCATCCATAGGAGTTGCCCGCCGAGTCCGTATTGTTCTTGAACAGGTAGACCTGTCCCGAGATGCCTTCCTCGTGGAGGCGAAGCTCCGCCGCTCCCAGGAGGGCTTCCAGGATCCGCTCCCCCGCCTTGTCGTGGGCTACGAGCTCCTCGACGTCGTCGCATTCGGGCGTCGCGTACTCGGGATGGGAGCCGACGTCGAGGTACAGCCGCGCCCCGTTCTCGAGGAACACGTTGGAGGATCGACCCCAGTGCACGACGCGGCGGAAGAGATAGCGCGCGACCTCGTCCGGAGAGAGCCGGCGCTGCCCGCGGAACGTGCACGTCACGCCGTACTCGTTCTCGAGGCCGAAGATCCTCCGTTCCACGGGTCCAGCCTACGCTCGCGGGGCTCTGAGAAGAGTCATCCTTGGCTCGCCGATGCGGTCGTGAGCTTCCAGTGCCTTGTCCGGGGCCAGGACCCCGCCCATGCTGCGGAGATGAGCCGTGACTGGTACCTCCGGAGCGAGACCGGCGCGATCGGTCCGGCGATCCTCCTCGGCCTCGTCGGCGCGACCCTGGGCGCGATCCTCGGCTTCTTCGGCGGCGGGGCGGTGGCGTACACCAGCTGCAGTCTGGGCGTCCAGTTCGAGTGCATGGACGCGCTCCTCCTCCTCCTCCTCCCCGTTCCGGCCGGCGCACTGGTCGGGGCGATCACCGGCGTCGTGATCGGTGTGCGGAAGCCGAAGAGTCCGGAGGGTGAGGCCGCTCCGGACGCCCCGAAGGTTCTGCAGCGGCCGCCAGCTCACCGCGAGGCGCCGGCGTCGTCATGGCTCGGTGTCGTCGGCGGTCTCGCCACCGCTGTCGGCGCATTCGGCGGGTGGCGTGTCGTGCGGTTCGTCGATCTATCGCTCGACGATGTCGGCAGGTTCTCGGGCGTGCTCACACCTGGGCCCGAGACCTTCGGCTTGCTCGGCGGAGTGGTCGTTCTCGTGGGCGGGACCCTGAGGATCCTCCGACCGGCCGCTCCTGCGCCGACCTCGATCATCGCGGTGGGTGCCTTGGCGGCCGTCGTCGGTCTCGGGTGGGCGGTCGTCGATCTCGTCGGTGTTCCGGACGAGGCGCGCTGGGGGCTGCTGTTCGGCTACTGGTGGTCGCTCGCAGGATCCGCTCTCTCGCTGACCGCGTGGCTCTCGGATGCGCGGGCTCGCCGCCGGTCGGAAGAGGGGTCCTTGGTCAGCCAGGACACATTCGGAGGGGCGTGAACGAGAGCGTCGCCGAGCAGCCGACTCAACCGGCGAGGAAGCCGGCGATCTCGTCGTCCGTGAGCCTGCGGAACTTGCGGCGTCGGCTCTGGCTTCGCTCCAGCACGCCGGATTCGATGTGGTCGTGCTCGATCGTGCGCTGATCGGGGGCGCCCAACACCTGCACGGCGGTCTTCACCGCCGTGGCCAGGTCCCATCCGGCGTTGTAGCGCTCCTTCAGCTCCTCGGTGAGGTCGTCCGCGTGACCGCCGATCGCGACGAAGCCATGCTCGTCGGTCACGCTCCCGTCGAACAGGACGTGATAGATCGACGTCCCGTCGATCTCTCCGTTCACCTCGCCAACGAGGATCTCGACCTCGTACGGCTTCATCTGCTGCGTGAAGATCGTCGACAGCGCCTGCGAGTAGGCGTTCGCGAGATCCCGCGCCTTCACGTCCTCCCGGCCGTAGGAGTAGCCGCGGAGGTCCGCCAGCCGGATGCCGGCGATCCGCAGGTCCTCGAACTCGCTGTACTTGCCCACCCCCGCGAACGCGATCCGGTCGTAGATCTCGCTGATCTTGTGCAGGGTGGCGCTCGGGTTCTCGGCGATGAATAAGAGGCCGTCGGCGAACTCGAGGCCGATCACGGAGCGCCCCCGGGCGATCCCCTTGTGCGCGTACTCCGACCGATCCTTCATCAGCTGGTCGGGCGAGACGTAGGGCATGAACGACATCTAGGACCTCGTCCCCAGCACGGCTCGGACGGCGTTCGCGACGTCCTCGTCCGTCGATTCCGTGGCACCCTCCGCCGTCACCGTGACGACCACCGGGAAGATGCCTCTGGAGAGATCGGGGCCGCCCGTCGCCACGTCGTCCTCGGCCGCATCGATCAGCGCCTCGGCCGCCACGCGGAGCGCTTCCTCGTGGGTCAGCCCGGGCCTCCAGCGCTTCTTCAATGAGTTCTTCGCGGGCTGCGCTCCCGAGCCGGTCGCCTGGTAGTCCTCTTCCTCCCAGCGGCCGCCGGTGGCGTCGTAGTAGAAGAGCCGTCCCTCGCTCCGGGCGACGTCGTAGCCGCCGAAGAGGGGGACCACCACGAGCCCTTGCACCGCGAGCGGGAAGTTGGCGCGGATCATCTGGGCGAGCCGGTTCGCCTTGCCTTCGAGGGACAGGCGATCCCCGGTGAGCTTCTCGTAATGCTCCAACTCGAGCTGGAAGAGCCGGACGGTTTCGACGGCCTGCCCGGCCGCGCCGGCGATCGCGATCGCGGAGAAGTCGTCGGCGGCGAAGACCTTCTTCATCTTCGCGTCGGCGATCGTGTACCCCGCCGTGGCGCGGCGGTCGCCGGCCATGACGATGCCGTCCGCGAACCGCAAGCCGAGGACGGTCGTGCCCTGGGCGACCTCCAGCGTCCCGCTCATCTGGAGCGACGACGGGAGCGCCTCGGGGTGCTGGCGTCGAAGGAGCTCGACGAAGCTGGGGTCGGCACCGAACGACGCTCCCGACAGCGGGAGCTCGACCCGATCGGTCACTCGCCGCCCTTCTGCACGTAGGACTTCACGAACTCCTCGGCGTTCTCTTCGAGGACCGAGTCGATCTCCTCGAGGATGTCGTCCATCTCCTCCTTGAGCTCGGCGGCCTTCGAGGTCGCGGAGACCTGACCGGCGTCGGCGTCGCTCTCGCCACCGCCGCCGCTCTTCTTGACCTGCTTGCGCTCTTGTTCAGGCATGGTTCCTCCTCCGTGGCGATTGTAGCCGCCGCGCCGCGAGACCCTTCGAGCTGCCCGATCTACCCCTGGAGCGCCGCCACGAGGGAGGCGGCGTCGTGGGAGGCCTCGAGCAACGCGTCCACGTGCGCCTTCGTTCCTCGCAGCGGCTCTCGCATCGGGACACGCTGCAGCGCCTCCGCTCCGGTGTCGATGATGAGGGAATCCCACGACGCGGCCGCGATGGCATCCGGGTACTTGCCGATGCATCGCCCTCGGAAGTAGGCCCGCGTGTCCTCCGGGGGCTCCATCACGGCGCGTTCCACGTCGGCCTCGTCGACGAGGCGCTCGACCTTGTCCGAGCGCTCGAGCCGGTAGTAGAGGCCCTTCTCACGGCGGACGTCGTGGTACTGGAGATCGATCGCGTGCAGCTTCGGGTCGCCTCGGTCGAGTCCACCCCGCTCCCGATAGGCCTCGAGGAGCCGGAACTTCGCCACCCAGTCCAGCTCGCGATGGAGCGAGAGCGGCTCGCTCTCGAGCGCGGTCAGGATCGCCTCCCAGCGCTCGAGGACCTCGCGCTGGTCGGGGGTGTCGTCCTCGCGCTCGACGTACTTCTTCGCGTGCTCGAAGTACTCCCATTGGAGCTGCACCGCGTTCAATCGCCGTCCGTCGGCGAGCGGGACCTCGACGGTGCACGTCAGATCCCGCGAGATCTCGTGCAACGCTCGCACGGGCCCCTCCAGGGAGAGGTTCGGCAGGAACCGATCCTCGATCATCTTCAGCACGATCGCGGTCGTGCCGACCTTCAGGAACTGGGCGACCTCGCACATGTTGGCGTCGCCGACGATCACGTGGAGGCGGCGGTACTTCTCGGGGTCCGCGTGCGGCTCGTCGCGCGTGTTGATGATGGGCCGCTTCAGGGTGGTCTCCAGGCCCACCTCGGTCTCGAAGAAGTCGGCGCGCTGCGTGAGCTGGTAGATCGGTCGGCCTCGCTCGTCCCACGGTGCCTCGGAGCCCAGCTTCCCGGCACCGCAGAACACCTGCCGCGACACGAAGAAGGGGGTCAGGTCCCGGACGATGTCGGCGAACGCGGTCTGCCGATCGACCAGGTAGTTCTCGTGGGTCCCATAGGAGTTGCCCTTGCCGTCCGAGTTGTTCTTGTAGATCAGCAGCGCCGGTGAGTCCGGCAGCTGCGTGGCCACCTCGCGCAGCGATCGCTCGAGGATGCGCTCCCCCGCCTTGTCGTGGATCACGAGGTCGCGCGCCGTGAGGCATTCCGGTGTGGAGTACTCCGGGTGTGCGTGGTCGACGTAGTACCTGGCCCCGTTGGGAAGGATCACGTTCGCCAGCCCCAGGTCTTCGTCGGAGACCTCTCGTGACGGGATCGGCTCGAAGCCCCGCGCGTCGCGGAGTGGCGACTCCTGTTCGTAGTCCCAACGGATCCGCCGGAGCGAGCCAGCGAACGTCGAGATCAGCAGGGACGACGCAAGGACCGGATTGAAATCCGGCACGCCGACCGCGGCGATGCCGTACTCGGTCTCGGTCCCAAGGACCTTCGCGATGGCCACCCGGCGACCCTACAGATATTGGCCGGGACTCACGCGCTCGACCTGGCGGCCGTCACCCTCGTCGCCGAGCAGGGTGCGGACGTAGACGATCCGCTCGCCCTTCTTGCCCGAGATCCTCGCCCAGTCGTCGGGGTTCGTCGTGTTGGGGAGGTCCTCGTTCTCCTTGAACTCGTCGCGGATCGCCGTGAGGAGGTCCTCGGTCTTGATGCCCTTCTCCCCCTTGGACAGGAACCGCTTGATGGCGTCCTTCTTCGCGCGGCGGACGATGTTCTCGATCATCGCCCCCGAGTTGAAGTCCTTGAAGTACAGGATCTCCTTGTCGCCGGAGGCGTACGTGACCTCGAGGAACCGGTTGCGCTCCGAGGGCTCGTACATCTGCTCGACGGTGCGCTCGATCATCCGGGCCACGGCCACCTGGACATCGCCCGAGTGGCGGTCGACCTCGTCGGGATGGATCGGCACCACGGGGTGCAGGTACTTGGACATGACGTCCTTGGCCTGCTCCGCGGTCGGCCGCTCGATCTTGATCTTCACGTCGAGCCGACCGGGCCGCAGGATCGCGGGGTCGATCAGGTCCTCGCGGTTGGACGCGCCGATCACGATCACGTTCTTGAGGGTCTCGACGCCGTCGAGCTCGGAGAGCAGCTGCGGGACGATCGTCGACTCGACGTCCGAGCTGATGCCCGTCCCTCGGGTGCGGAAGATCGAATCCATCTCGTCGAAGAACACGATCACGGGGAGCCCTTCCTCGCTCCGCTCCTTGGCGCGCTGGAAGATCTCCCGGATCTGCCGCTCGGTCTCGCCGACGTACTTGTTGAGGAGCTCCGGTCCCTTCACGTTCAGGAAGTAGCTGCGAGCGTCCTCCCGCCCGGTCCGCTCGCGCACCTTGTCCGCGAGCGACTTGGCGACGGCCTTGGCGATCAGCGTCTTGCCGCAGCCGGGCGGTCCGTAGAGCAGCACGCCCTTCGGGGCCTCGAGTTGATGCTCCTGGAAGAGCTCGGCGTACAGGAAGGGAAGCTCGACGGCGTCGCGGATCGCCTCGATCTGTCCTTCGAGTCCTCCGATGTCCTCGTAGGTGATGTCGGGGATCTCCTCGAGGACCAGCTCCTCGACTTCCTCCTTCGGGAGGAGCTCCGTGGCCACACCGGAGCGCGTGTCGTAGAGGACCGGATCGCCGGCGCGCACGACGGTCCCGAGGAGCGACCCGGCCAGATACGCCACGTGCTCCTCGTCGCCCCGGCTCACGACCACCGCGCGATCGGTGCCCAGCTTGTCTTTCACCTTGACGACCTGGCCGGTCCCGTCGGGGTCGAGCACCTCCACCACATTGAGGGCGTCGTTCAGGATCACCTGCGCACCGGACACCAGCTTGTCGGCATCGAGGTCCGGGGCGGGCATCACCCGCAGCTTCCGGCCGGCGGTCACGACGTCGACGGATCCGTCGTCGTTGCTCCCGATGAACACCCCGAAGGTGGCGGGCGGCTGGGAGAGCTTCTCGACCTCTTCGGCGAGCGCCTCGATGCGCTGCTTCTCGTCGCGCAGGGCGTCGGCGAGCTTCTCGTTCTGCCCGGTGGCGCGGGCAAGCGCCTCCCGGGTCTCGACGAGCTTCTCCTCGAGGAGCTGGACCTGGCGGGGGGCGTTCGTCAGACGGCGTCGCAGCAGCCCCACCTCTTCCTCGAGGAAGGAGATCTGTGTCTGCAGCTCGTGCACCTGCTTCGCGCGCTGCTCCGCCTGCTCGTGCCTGTCCGCCATCCGGTCTCACCTCCGTCCTGGGCCGATGCTACCCCCGGCATCATCCGGCCTCCAGGAGGTCTTTCCCGTAGATACGGCCGCCGGTCGATCCTGGCTGATGCCCGGAACCGGGTACTTCCGATGCTAATCCGGTGGCACGACGCGGGCCAGGGTGAGGAACCCGGTGTGCCCGACCATCCGGTGGTCGGGCCGCACGCTCCGTTCCGTGACGTGCCACCCCCGTTTGAGGAGCTCGAACGTCTCGATGTGGAGGAAGCCGGAGCCGGGCAACGCGAGGACCAGCTGCTGGACCTGGATCGTGGTGGGGAGGTAGGCACAGAGGACGGCTCCCGGCTCCAGCACCGCGTGCAGCGTCTCCAGCGGCGTCCACGGCTCGGGGAGATCCAGGACCACCCTGTCGAAGCGCTCGGCGCCGGCCGCCGCCTCGATCACGTCGCCGGCCCGCATGTCCAGCCGATCCGGGATCTTCCCGAAGAAGGACTCCACGTTCGCCTGGGCCTGCGCCCGGTGTTCCTCCCGCAGCTCGTAGGAGACCACGCGACCCTGCTCCCCGACCGCCCGGCAGAGGGCGATCGTCAACGCGCCCGAGCCGGTGCCCGCCTCCAGCACGCGCGCGCCGGGATAGACGTCGGCGTACACGACGATGGGTCCGAGGTCCTTCGGGTAGACGACCTGCGCGCCGCGGGGCATCTTGAGGACGAAGTCGGCGAACCGCGGCCGGAACACCGCGAAGACCATGCCGCGGGCGGTGGTGACGCGCGTGCCCTCCGGCCGCCCGATCACGTCATCGTGGGCCAGGGTGCCGCCGTGCGTGTGATAGGTGGCGCCGGCCCGGAGCGAGAACAGATGCGTGCGGTCCCGCTGATCGATCAGCAGGACCTTCTCGCCCGCTTCGAAGGGTGCGCTCATCGGCGGGCTCCGTCGTCGCGCGTGTCCCTCACGTGCAGAGGCTAGCGCAGACGGCTGCGGCTCCAGCTCCAGCTCATGAGGCCCGGCCGCGAGTGGGTCGACGGAGCCGTCAGGGCTCCAGGAACTCCGTGGGGAGGGGCTTCGTTCCCAGCGTCACGCGATGGGTGCGCTCCTCGCCGTCGGAGCGGACCACACGCACGTCGACCGCGTCTCCCGGGGAGAGGGCGTCCAACACCCGTCCGAGATCCTCGGCCGCATCGATCGCCTCGCCGCCGATATCGACGATCACGTCCCCTTCGCGCATCCCCGCCTCGGCCGCGGGACCGTTCGCGAGGGTGGCCAGGACCAGCGCTCCGCTCTCGACCGACAGATCCATCTGGAACGCGAGGTCGGTCGTCACGGTCCTGGTCGAGATGCCCAGATACGCCGTGGCCCGCAACGGGTCCGAGATCGCAGACTCGATCGCCGGATGGACGGAGTCGATCGCGATCGCGAAGCCGACGTTCTCCGCGTTGTCGCTGCCGGCGGAGTTGATCCCCACGACCCGGCCGGCCATGTCGACCAGCGGCCCTCCGGAGTTCCCGTGGTTGATCGCGGCGTCCGTCTGGATCACCTCGCTGTAGGTGCGCACGCCGTTCGAGCACACGGTGCACTGCGGATCCTGCACGCGGATCGTCCGATCGAGGGAGGAGACGATCCCGGCTGTCACGGATGGCCCTCCCTCGAGCGCCAGGGCGTAGCCGATCGCCACGACCTGCTGGCCGAGCCGGAGGTCCGCACTCGCTCCGAACCGGATCGTGGGGAGGCCCTCGGCGTCCACCTTCAGGACCGCGAGGTCGTGCTCGCAATCGCCCCCGATGACCCGCGCGTCGTAGCGTGTGGGCTCGTCCTCGGATGTGAACACCGTGATCCGCGACGCACCCTGCACCACGTGGCAGTTGGTCACCACGACGCCGTTCGCTCGGACGATGAATCCGGTCCCGATCCCCTGGCCCTCCTCGGGGGCTCCGGTCGACGATGCCTGATAGACGTCCGTCGTCACGTTGACCACGGACGGGAGGACCCGCGTGGCGACCGCGGCGAAGGGTTCCTTGCCGAGATCCAGCGGCGGGACCGGCGACGTATTGGCGGGAGGCGACGTGGTGTCCCCGAGGGTCGCCGTGCAGCCTGCGAGCAGGAGGGCCACGCACGCGACCACCGGCAGCAGTCGTCGTTGTGTCGTAGCTGACTTCACGCGAGGGGTTCGCTCCCGGTCCTGCCAGGGTTCGCCGTTTCGGCACCTCCGTCGGAGGCGGTGCGCATCGAGGTTACTCGAGCAGCGAGCCGGCGGGTCGCTCCTTCCGCGGGTCGACGAACGGGATCGCCGCGGTTCGTCCCACGAGGTGGTCGCCGTCCTCGGTCTCGACGTCGAGCGCGGTCCCGGGCGCCGAGAGGTCGAACGGCACCCAGACGTAACCGATGTTCTTGGCCAGCCCGGGCGACCAGACGGCGTCGGTCATGTGGCCGACCTGCGTGCCTCCGTGATGGACGGGCCAGTACTCGGACATCTCCGCACGGAGCTCGTCGCCCTGGAGCTCGATGCCGACGAGCTTCCGATCCACGCCCTCTCGCTTGAGTCGTTCGAGGGCCTCTTTCCCGATGTAGTCCTGCGGCTGGTCCTCCACGAGGCGCTCCAGGCCCATCACGTGGAGCGGGGTGTCGCCGATCCGCATGTCGGACCCGTAGTTGAAGATCCCGGCCTCGATCCGGCGGGCCTCGCACGGCGCGATGGGCTTGATGCCGAACTCCTCGCCCGCACCGGCGACGGCGTTCCAGAGCTCGTCACCCTTGCTGCCGTCCAGGAGATTCACCTCGAAGCCGGGGATCGCGGTCCACCCCGTCCGGCTGATCAGGACCGGGATGCCCTGGATCTCGAACTCATCCACCCAGTAGTACTTGATGTCGTAGATCGCGGGACCGACGAGCTTCTCGAGCGTCTTGGCCGAGAGCGGGCCCTGGACCTGCATCGGGTGGACGTCAGGGAACGAGACCTCGACGTCGAGACCGGAGGTGGCGGCGACCCCCATCGCGTAGAGGCCCGCATCGGAGTCGGCTAGCTGCATCCACCACGTGTCCTCGGCGACGTGCAGGAGGACCGGGTCGTTCACGATCCCTCCGTCCGGCGCGGTGACGATCATGTACTTGCCCTGCTTCACGGCGCACGTCGACAGATCGCGGCAGGTGATCATGTCGATCAGCCGGTCGGCGTCCGGCCCGGCGATCTGGACGGTCCGCTCCACGCCCACGTCCCACATGGTCACGCCCGTCGCGAGCAGGTGGTACTCGACCTCGGGATCGTCGAAGTAGCCGGGGAGATACATGTGGTTGTAGATGTCGTAGGCGGTGCAGCCCGCTCGCAGCGTGGACCGGAAGAACGGCGACTGGCGGTACCAAGGACCGAAGTACAGCGTTGCGCTCTTCGCGAGCATCTCGGGTCGTTCGTTGACCATCGTTCCTCCTCGTTCGGGCCGGAAGCAGGCTGAATCATCGTTCAAGAAGGCCCCGCGTGCAAGTCGCTGCAGGTCCCCTGAACAGGAACGATGCGGTTGAACGGTGGTTAGGTTTCCCGCGAAGCCGCGGCGCTAGGAGACCGGGATCGACTTGTCCGGATCGACGAACGGCATCGGCGCGACGGTGGCGGTCCGGGTGCCCCACTCGGTCTCCACCGAGATCGTGGTGCCCGTCGACGACCTGTCGGTGGGGAGCCAGCAGTAGCCGATGTTCGTGCCGAGCCTGGGCGAGTGGATCGCCGACGTCACCTTGCCGATCTGCACCCCGTCGTCGAGGGCGGGCCACTTGACGTTGTTCAGCGCCGGGAACGGCGCGCCGTCGAACTCCACGCCGTTGATCCGCTGTGCGACGCCTTCGTCGCGGATCCTGCGGAGCGCCGCGATCGAGATCGAGGCGTCGTCCGACAGGTCCCACGCCACGAGCCGATCCATCCCCAGCTCGATCGGGTTGTTCTCGTAGGTCATGTCGGCACCCCAGTTGAAGATCGCGCCCTCGATCCTGCGGATGTCGCTGGGGCCGGTGGGAACGACGCCGAACTCCTGCCCCGCCTCCATGATCGCCTCGAAGACCTCCGTGCCCTTGGTCGTATCGGTCAGATAGACCTCGTAGCCGATCTCGGACGTCCATCCGGTGCGCGTCACCACGACGGGTGCGCCGGCGATCTTCGCCTCGGTCCAGAAGTAGTACTTCAGGTCGAGGATCTCCGGCCCGAGGAGCGTGGCCATCAGGTCCTTCGACTTCGGCCCCTGGACCTGCAGGGGCGCGACGTCGGCCTCGCGGATCGTCACGTCGAGGTCGGGGTAGGCGTTCTTGAGGCCCCGCGCGAAGAGCAGGGCGTCCGAGGACGCGAGGGCGAACCAGAACGTGTTCTCGTCCATCCGAGTCAAGACCGGGTCGTTCACGATGCCACCGTCGCTGTCGCAGATCAGCACGTACTTGCCCTGCCCCACCGCGCACGTCGAGAGGTCGCGCGGCGTGAGGAGCTGCGCGAACCGGAACCCGTCCGGCCCGGAGATCTCGAGACAGCGCTCGACCGAGACGTCCCACACCGTGACCCCGTTCAGGAGGGCCTCGAACTCCGCCTCGAACGTGTCGAAGCGGATCGGGAAGTACATGTGGTTGTAGACGGTGAAACCCTTCGGGTCGTACCGCTGGGTCGCCTCGTAGTACGGGGTCCGGCGGTTGCGCGCTCCGCGCTGGACGAGGCTCATGTCGAAGGGCTCGGTCATCGTCGTGGCTCCTCTCGAAGGATCACCGCCTGCCCGGCGCCGGCGGTCGTGTCTGCGCTCTCCCGGCCGTGCGGGATGCCTCGCTATCGTGCGAGGGCCGTCAGAACCAGGCAACCAGGCGGGCTGACCGGAAGTCAGCTCGCGTCGGAACGCTCGTAGACACGGACGCCCTCGACGAACGTGGCGTCGACCCGGGCGTCCGCTATCTCCTCGACCGGGTGCGCGAACAGATCGCGGTCCACCACGGCGAGGTCGGCGTACTTCCCCACCTCGATCGAGCCGGTGACCTCGTCGAGGTGGTTCACGCACGCCGAGCCCATCGTGAACGCCGCGAGCGCGGTGGCGAGATCGAGCCGTTCGTCGGGGAGGAAGACCTCGCCGTTCCCGTTGCCGTAGAGGTAGGACGAGGGCATGACGCGATTCACCGCGACGTGGACCTCCTCGAGCGGGTCGGGGCTCGAGACCGACCAATCGCTGCCCATGGCCAGGCCGGCACCGGACCGAACCAGCGAGCCGAAGGGGTACTGCCACCTCCAGCGCGGCTCCCCGAGGAAGGGGATCGTCAGGTCGTCCATCTGTCCTTCGTGCGCCGCCCACAGCGGCTGGGCGTTCGCGACCGCGCGCAGACGGCGGAACCGCGGGACGTCGTCGGGGTGGATCACCTGCAGGTGGGCCAGGTGGTGGCGATGGTCGCTCGGGCCGTTCGCATCCAACGCCGCCTCGATCGCGTCGAGCGATTCCCGGACCGCTCGCTCGGCGAGCGCATGGAAGTGGACCTGGAAGCCCAGCCGATCCAACTCGGTCACGTAGCCCTTCAGCGCTTCGGGTTCCACGAAGGAGATCCCACGCTCTTCAGTGACGTTGCCGGCCGCGTCGAGGTAGGGCTCGAGGACGGCGGCGGTGAACGTCTCGCACACCCCGTCCTGCATGATCTTCACGCTCGTCGCGTTGAAGCGGCCGGCTCGACCTCGACTGCGGAGGTCGACCAGTTCGTCGATCTGCTCCGCGCCCCGGTCCCGGTCCCACCAGAGCGCCGCCACCACCCGGGCGGTGAGCGCTCCGCTCTCCCCCGCCCGGACGTAGGCCGAGTAGTTGTCCATCCAGAACCGGTCCGACACGATCGCGTCCTGCCACGCGGTGATCCCGAAGGAATGGAGGTAGCGCTGCCCCTCGAGGAGGCCCTGGTAGACGTCGTCCGGCGTGGGGGTCGGCGCCAGGCGGCCTACGAGATCGGCGGCCCCCTCGTGGAGGGTGCCGCTGGGCTCGCCGGAGGGATCCCGCTCGATCCGGCCGTCGGCCGGATCGGGGGTCTCCGCGGTGACGCCGGCGAGCTCGAGTGCACGGCTGTTGACCCAGGTGGTGTGACCGTCCCGGTTCGGGAGGAACACGATGCGGTCGGGCACGACCGCATCGAGGAGGTCCTTGGGCGGGGTCCCACCGGGGAACACATCCATCGACCAGCCGCCGCCGAGGATCCACTCGCGGTCCGGATGGGCCTCCGCGTACGAGCGGACCGCCTCCACGTATCCGTCGCGGGTATGGAGGTCGTGCAGATCGCACTGCAGGCGATCCACCCCGGCGCTCACCGGGTGGACGTGGGCATCCTGGAACCCCGGGAGGACCATGCGCCCGTGGAGATCCATGACCTCCGCCGTGGAGCCGAGCTCGTCGCGGACCTCCTCGTCGCTGCCGACGGCGACGATCCGGCCGTCGCGGACGCCCACCGCGCTCGCCCGGGTCCGGGCCGCATCCACCGTATAGACGGAGCCGTTCACGAAGGCGAGGTCGGCCGAGGTCATCGGCGGAGCATAGCGGTCACGCGAGCGCCACGAGGTCGAGGAGATCGGCGCTCCAGTAGTCCAGGCCCCCGTCGGGCATCAACAGGACACGCTCCGGGGTAAGGGCTTCGACGAACTCCGTGTCGTGGCTCACGATCACCATCGCCCCCGGCCAGTCGCGGAGGGCCTGCGCGATCGCGGTGCGGGACGGTGGATCGAGGTTGTTCGTCGGTTCGTCGAGGAGCAAGAGGTTCTTCCGACCGGCCACCAGCTGGGCCAGCGCGAGCTTGGTCTTCTCACCGCCGGACAGGGTGCCCGCGTCCTGGAAGGCCCGCTCCCCTGGGAGCCCGAACATCCCCAGGAGGGCACGCAGCGACTGGTCGTCGGCCGGCGACGCCTGGTGCATGTGGCTCAGCACCGTCATCCCTTCGTGGATCCCCTCGTGCTCCTGGGCGTAGTAGCCGAGCTGTGCGCCGTGTCCGAGGCGGAACGTCCCCGCGTCGGAGCGGGTCTCCCCCGCCAGGATCCTGAGGAGGCTTGTCTTCCCGGCCCCGTTGAGGCCCATCACGAGGAGCCGTTCGCCTCGCTGCACCTCGAACGAGACGTCCTCGAAGACGGGTGGCCCGCCGTAGCCCTTCGTGAGGTCCTCGACGGAGAGCATCGTGCGACCGGAGTGCGGTGGCTCGGGGAACCGGAATCGGACGCCGCGCTCGCGGGTGGGCGCGGCGACCTTCCTCGCCTGGAGCCGGGCGACGCGCGTGTCCAGCGTCTTCGCCTTCCGTGCCCGCTTCGCCGTCTGGCCACGCATCGAATCCGCGAGCGTCTTCAGCCGCTTGATCTCGGTCTCCTGACGGGAGGCGAGCGCGGTGAGGCGCTTCTCGTCGCGAGCTCTCGCTTCCCGATACTGCGTGTAGGTGCCGCGGTATTCGACGACGCCGTCACGGTCCAGATGCAAGATCCGCGTGATCGACGCGTCGAGCAGCGCGATGTCGTGACTCACGACGAGGAGGGCTCCCCGGTATCCCGCGAGGAATCGCATCAGCCATCCCTTCGAATCGGCATCGAGGTGGTTCGTCGGCTCGTCCAGGAGGAGGAGGTCGGAGCCTCCGAAGAGGATCCGGGCCAGCTCGAGCCGGCGGCGCTCACCGCCCGAGAGGGCGCCCACCGGCAAGCCGAGCCGATCCTGGGGCAACCCCAGGCCGGCGACGATCGTGCGGGCGTCCGATTCCGCCCGGTACCCGCCGAGCCGTTCGTACTCCTCCTCGAGGCGCGTGAAGCGCGCGACGCGATCCTCGGACGCGTGCTCCTCGAGCCGGAGCCGCGCCTTCTCCACGCCGCGTTGCAGCTCGACGAGACCGCGGGCCGCGAGCAGGTACTCGATCCCGCTCGTCGCGTCGTCCGATCGGTCCTGTCGTGGGTCCTGCCGCAGGTAGCCCAACGCGCCGCGACGCTCGACCGTGCCCGCGGACGGAGGCATCTCGCCCGCCAGGACCTTGAGGGTGCTCGTCTTGCCGGCCCCGTTGCGACCGACGACCCCCACCTTGTCCCCGCTCGCGACGGCGAGGTCCAGGTCGCGGACGACGGTGAGACCGCCGGCGTCGACGGACAGGCCGCGTACGTCGAGGGCGTTCATGAACATGCTCCCGGGGATCGAGGGTGTCGGTTCGTTGGCGGGACGGGCATCGGGTTCCTCCTGAGCGTGATCCTGACGGCTGGACGTGCAACGACGCGGGCTCGGTTGATCCGCCCGGTCTGCTCGAGGAGGTCCCGCTAGCTCACGTGCGAAGTGTAGCGCTCAGTCGCCCCAATACACGCGACCGGGCTCGGCCGCGGTGAAGCGAACGACCACGTTGCCG
>JBOGVC010000144.1:0-3368 GCA_050695275.1 Actinomycetota bacterium
AACGGATCGGCGGCACCATCGAGATCGATTCGAAGCCCGGAAGCGGCACCCGCGTGGTCGCCGTGCTCCCCGTCGGACGGCGAGGTGATGAAGGATGATGAAGATCCTGATCGTGGACGACCACGCGCTGGTGCGTCGTGGCCTGCATTACGTGGTGAAGGAAGGATTCCCGGACGCGGAGATCACCGAGGCGGAAAGCGCCGCGGCCGCTCTCGAGCACATCCACAACGGCAAGGAGATCGATCTGGCGTTGGTGGACGTACGGATGCCGGACCTCGACGGACTGGAGCTGCTCCGCGCGCTCAAGACCGATCGTCCCGACATGCCGGTGGTCATGCTCTCGACCTACGACAACGCGCCGTACGTGAAGCGCGCGCTCGCCGACGGAGCCTCCGGCTACCTGTTGAAGGACGCCACACCCGAAGACCTCTCGCAGGCGATCAACGTGGCGCTCTCCGGCAGCGGGAACGTCTTGTCCCCGCGGGTGATCCAGAACCTCTTCGAGGAGCACGAGTCCGCGGGGCGCGACCAGAACGGGCGCCGCGGCGAGTTCAACCTCACCCAGCGAGAGCACGACATCCTCGAGCTCCTCGCCGAGGGCCAGGCCAACCGCGAGATCGCGGGACGCCTCTACCTGTCGGAGAAGACCGTCAAGGCGCACCTCGCGGCGATCTTCCGCAAGCTCGGCGTCACGAACCGGACGCAGGCCGCGATGATGGCCGTCCAGATGGGCGTTGGCCCGGTCCCGGGCGCGCTCGTCCACGAGTAGCCGGTCAGGCTCGGAAGTCTTCGAAGAACCGACTCGCTGTGGGTCCTCGCTGGCCCTGGTACTTGCTGCCCGCGCCCCCGTAGGGCGTCTCGGCCGCCGTGGTCAATCGGAAGAAGGAGATCTGTCCGATCTTCATCCCGGGATAGAGGGTGATCGGCAGGTTCGCCACGTTCGAGAGCTCGAGCGTCAGGTATCCGTCCCATCCGGGGTCCACGTACCCGGCGGTCGAGTGGATCAACAGGCCCAGCCGGCCGAGCGAGGACTTCCCCTCCAGGCGCGCCACGAGGTCGTTCGGCAGGGCCACGCGCTCGAGGGTCGATCCCAGGACGAACTCTCCCGGATGGAGGATGAACGGCTCGTCGGGCTTGGTCTCGATCAGCTCCGTCAGATCGGGCTGCTCCTGCTTCACGTCGATGTAGGGGTATCGGTTGTTCGCGAACACCCGGAACTCCGCATCGACGTGGAGGTCCACCGACGAGGGCTGCACGCACGTCGGATCGAAGGGATCGATCACGATGCGGCCGGCCTCGATCTCCTCCTTGATCGTGCGGTCGGACAGGATCATCGGCGCGGATGCTACTAGGCGCTGTGACCGGAGTTGGAGACCTCGATCCAGCGTGCGAGCGTCGCCGTAGCCTTCCCCTCATCGATCGACGAGGCGGCCAGCGCCATCCCCCCGTCGAGGTCGACGGCGGCGCCCGCGACCTCGAGGGCCGCGCCCGCGTTCAGGAGGACGACGTCGCGCGCGGGACCGGGGCGGCCGTCCAGCACCGCACGGGCGACGCCCGCCGACTCGCCGGGGTCGCCGCCGTGGAGATCCTCGAGGGACGCTCGCGCGATGCCGTGATCGGCGGGATCCAAACGGCTGTCGGTGACCTCCCCGCCCCGCACGTCGAGCACGAGCGACGGGCCCGTGGTGGTGAGCTCGTCGATGCCGTCCTCGCCTCGGAAAAGCTTCGCGCGGGTTCCCCGGCGCGCGAGCACCTCGGCCATCAAGGGGAGCATGCGCTCGTCCGAGACGCCCACGACCTGCGCCGCCGGGCGAGCCGGGTTCGTGAGCGGCCCCAGGAAGTTGAACGAGGTGGGCACGCGGAGCTCCCGGCGCACCGGCGCCGCGTGGCCCCACGCGGGATGGAAGACCGGGGCGAACATGAACCCGATGCCCGCCTCGGCCAGGCAGCGCTCGACCCCCGTGGCGTCCAGGTCGATCGCGACACCGAGCTCCTCCAAGAGGTCCGCCGACCCGCACAGACCGGAGGCGGCGCGGTTGCCGTGCTTCGCGACCGGCACCCCCGCCCCGGCGACGACGATCGCCGACAGGGTCGAGATGTTGAACGTCCCGCTCCGGTCGCCGCCGGTGCCGCAGGTGTCGAGCACCGGAGCCGGAGGCGAGACCGGGTTCGCGAATTCGAGCGCGGTGCGGGCGAGCCCCTCGAGCTCGTCGACGGTCTCTCCTTTCGTCCGGAGCGCCATCAGGAAGCCTCCGACCTGCCCTGGCGTCACGTCGCCCGACATGATCGCGCGCATCACGTCGGCGGCGTCGTCGGCGGACAGCGCTTCGTGCGACGCGAGCCGCTGCAGCGTGCGGGGCCAGAGATCGGGGTCGGCGTCGCCCATGAGGGAGCGCACGCTAGCACGCAGGCCTCGCGTGGATGGCCGCGAGGGCCTCGTCTAGACTGTCGCTCCGCCGCCCTCGGGTGGCACTCAGCGGGTGTGGTTCAATGGCAGAACGCGAGCTTCCCAAGCTCGAAACGGGGGTTCGATTCCCCTCACCCGCTCTCTCGATCCGCTCCCCGAGCGCCGTCGATGCGCCGGCCCGCTCAGCGTCGCACGCAGAGATCGACGACGGTCCTCTGGGGAAGGTGCAGCGTCTCGGGAAGTCCGCGCGACAGCTGCCGGATGCGGTCGAGCAGCCATGCTCGGATGGACGCGGGCAGTGTGACTACGTCGCTGAAGGTCGCGTAGAGATCTACGAGTCGCGACGCGGGCAGGACATGGATCGCGGAGAACTCGCGGCGCTCGAACGGATCGAAGCCGTCTACCGTGGCCGGCGGCGTGGACCACGATCGGTGGGCCGCCATGATCGCGGCCTCGGCATGCGTCCTCTCGACGGCCTCGAGGATCGCTGGCATGCCGGCGATCTTCATCTGCTCCTCCTCGGCCGGCCATGCCCAGAACAGCGCGAGGGCTCCCCCCGGGCGGAGGACGCGATGGATCTCCGCCATCGCCGCGTCGCGTTCGAAGTGGTGGAACGCGTTGCCCACCACGACGGCATCCACGGCCCGGTCGTCGAACGGCATCGACTCCGCCCTCGCCACGATCGCTCGGACCGTGGGGAATCGTTGCTCCAGGATCGCCCGCATGTTCGCCGCGGGCTCCACGGCGATCACGCCCACGCCGATCTGCAGGAATCGACCGGAGAGGAGGCCCGTGCCCGCCGCGAGGTCGACCACCGTCGAACCGAGGCCGAGGCCGGCTCGCTCGGCGACCCAGGCGACTGCGTCCGGCGCGTACTCGGGCCGAAGCTCGTCGTAGTCGCTGGCATCGACGACCTCGAAGCTGAAACCGGTCATGGTCGAAAGCTTAGATGGCGAAGGGG
>JBOGVC010000145.1:0-4677 GCA_050695275.1 Actinomycetota bacterium
AGTTCGAGTTCGAGTTCGCGCTGGACATCATGCTCGGCGGCCTCGAGCGACTCAAGGACGCCGACCGACCGAGCTGATCACTCGGCGTCGCCGAGCGCAGAGCCTCCACCTCCGTGATGTCGTTGCCGAACGTACCCAGGTCGATCTGGGCCCTTACCGACCCGGGATCAGGACGTCTGCCGTCTACCGCGGAACCCTCGAGGGCGAGATGCTCGCTGTCGGCGAAGGAGCTGCGGGAATGAAGAGATGGATGGCTGCGATCCTCGCGGTCCTGACCGTGATCCTCTCGGGCTTCGGCGGCATCATCGTGGGCGCGCTCGTCGGCAGCTCGATCGTCCCGTTCCGATTGTTCGACGTGAGCAGCGATCCCTCCGGACTGATCGTGGGAGCGATCTTCGGCGTCCTCGTGGGGTTCTCGTTCGGGATCTGGGCGGCGATGGGCATCATGGACCACGCGGCGGCGAAGCGACAGCCGCCCAGGGATCCCTCGACGGAGAACTCTGGATGGCTCGGAGACCGCTCACGCTGAGACGTCGCGCCGCGCATCAGGCGCCCAGAGCCGTCACCACCCCGAGACCCTCGCGGAACCCGATGCGCCACGAGGCGAACCGGGGTGTCCATCCCAGCTCCGCCTTCGCCTTCGCGTTCGAGGCGCCCGGCGCCTTCGTCATCAGCCACACGCCGGCATCGCCGATCAACGGCTTCACCAACCAGGCCGGGAGATGGCGCGGCGGCTTCGCGCCGACCGCCTTCGCAAGCTCCGAGACCCACTCGGAAGACGGCGCCGGGTCATCGTCCACGACGTTGTAGACGCCGGGCGCCCCTCGCTCGAGGGCTGCGACGGTCGCCGCTGCCGCGTCCTCGACGTGGATGAACGACGTCACACCGGCCCCGTCGCCCACGACCGGGAGCTGCCGCTTCCGTACTCCTTCGACCATCGCCTCGCCGTCACCCAGCGACGTTCCCGGTCCGTAGAAGCCGCCGTAGCGGAGCACGATGCCCTCGAGATCCTCCGCACCCAACACCGCGACTTCTAGATGCTGGAGCGCGTGCACGGTCGAACGCATCTCCTCCGGCGGAGAGGGCTCGAACGGATCCTCCTCCGTTCGAAGAGCGTGACCGTCGCTCGCATAGGGCCAGCCAGCGAACCCCTGCGCGACGAACCGCCGGGCGCCGGCCGCTCGCGCAGCCGCCACGAGGTTGTCCGTCCCGGTCGTCCGCAGCCGGTTCGTCTGCTCGAACGTGCGCGAGAAGTGCTTCAGGTTGAACACTCCTGAGAGTGCCGTCGCCTGGTGGACGACCGCGTCCGGCCTCGCGTCGGTCACCGCACGCAGGACCGCCTCCCGGTCCAGGGCATCCATCACCCTGGGCTCGGCGCCCATCGCGCGGATATCAGCGACCTTCTCCGGCGAGCGGGTCGTCCCGACGACCTCGTGACCGCGCGCCACCAGCATCGGGACGAGCTCCCGGCCGATCGCTCCGGTCGCACCTGCAACGAAGACCTTCATGACGTCCTCCTTTTCGTTCGCTCCTGTTCGTTCCTTCAGTACCCGAGACGCGCGGGGTGGCAGGGGTGTGACAGTTCGGGAGACTTGTCACGAGATGGACCCATCGCGCGTCTCGTGAACGAGATGACGGGGAACGGAGCCGGCGTGGCCCGGGCCGATGAGGAATTCGTCGAGCTGCGGCCGCTGCTGTTCTCGATCGCCTATCGGATGCTCGGGAGCATCGCGGAGGCCGAGGACGTGGTGCAGGATGCGTTCCTCCGGTGGCGGCGCGCGGCCGAGGAGGGCGCCGAGGTCGACTCGGCGAAGAGCTACCTGGCGGCCACGGTGACGCGACTCGCGATCGACCACCTCCGCCGCGCGAAGACGCGGCGGGAGACCTACATCGGCCCGTGGCTCCCCGAACCGCTCGTGGCCGGAACGGAGGACGATGTGGCGGAGCAGGCGGAGATGGCCGACTCGCTGTCGATGGCGTTCCTGGTGCTCCTCGAGAGCCTGAAGCCGGTGGAACGGGCGGTGTTCCTGCTCCGCGAGGTCTTCGAGTACGACTACGCCGAGATCGGGGAGGTCGTCGGGAAGAGCGAGCCGAACACCCGGCAACTCTTCGCACGCGCCAGGCGGCGGATCGAGGCCGGGACGCCCCGGTTCGAGCCGTCGAGCGCGGAGCGCGACGAGCTCGCGCAGCGGTTCTTCGCGGCATGCACCGACGGCGACATGGACGGGCTGCTCGAGCTCCTGGCGGATGACGCGGTCGCCGTCGGGGACGGTGGCGGGAAGGTGTACGCGGCGCGGGAGCCGATCAACGGCGCCCGGCGCGTCGCGACGTTCCTCGTGCGTCTCTTCGACCAGGGCCGGAGGATCGGTGCCCGGCTCGAGCTCACCCGGGTCAACGGCCAGCCGGGCGCGCTCGCCTACGACGGCGAAGGCCTGCTCCTCACCGTGCTCTCGCTCGACGTCGTGGACGGGCACATCCAGGCGATCCGGAGCGTGGCCAACCCGGACAAGCTCGGCCACCTCGGCCCGATCTCGTCCTACGGCCGCCCGGATCCCACCGCGTAGCCGGGCACACCGATTCCACGGACCATCCGCAGCCGACGTGACGGTGTCACCGCCGGGGTGGTAGTTCAGCGGGCGTGCCAAGCGACCGCGACGACGTCGTCACCGAGAGCCCGACCGGTTGGGTCGCCAAGCACGTCCGCCGGTACGTGGAGTCGGAGGGGAAGCGCGGGCACCGTTGGAACGGAGTCGACACCCTCCTGCTCACCACACGAGGTCGAAGCACCGGGACGCTGCGGCGGACGGCGTTGATCTACGGCGAGGACCGCGGCCGGTACATCGTGGTGGCATCGAACGGCGGATCGAAGGCGCATCCGCACTGGTACCAGAACCTGGTGGCGGATCCCCAGGTGTTCCTGCAGGTCGGCGCGGACCGCTTCGAGGCGCGAGCGAGCACGGCGACGGCTCGTTCGAGGCCGCGGCTCTGGCTTCTGATGGTCTCGATCTGGCCGGAGTACGACCGATATCAGACCAGGACCGCCCGCGAGATCCCGGTGGTCATCCTCGAGCGGACCAGCTGAGCAGCCCGAAGGCTCCCTTCAGTCGGTGAGATCCTCGATCTGTCCATCCAAGAAGCGCTGATCCGCGTCCGTTGACGCCAGGCTGGCGGCTCGCTCGAATGCCGCGCGCGCTTCGCCTCGTCGTCCCAACCGGCGCAACATCGTCCCCCGGGCGGCGTGCAGCAGGTGATAGTTCTCGAGATCCGGCGCGATCGTTTCGAGCGTCGGGAGCGCCGTGCCGGGACCCTCGACCTCTGCGATGGCGATCGCCCGATTGAGCGCGACCACGGGCGTCGGCATCACCGAGAAGAGGCGATCGTACAGAACGACGATCTGTCGCCAGTCCGTCTCGTGGAAGGATCGGGCGTCGCCATGCACCGCTTGGATCGCTGCCTGGAGCTGGTAGGGACCGGGTCGCCCTCGGCGGATGCAGGCACGCACGATCGCCTGCCCCTCCCCGATCATCGCGCCGTCCCACATGCTCCGGTCCTGATCGCGGAGGAGCACGAGCTCCCCTTCGAGTGTCCGAGCCGCCGCCCGTGATTCATTGAGGAGCATCAAGCTGAGGAGCCCCGCCGCTTCGGGCTCGTCGGGCATCAGGGCGACGAGCGCGCGAGCGAGCCGTATCGCCTCGGCCCGCAGCGCAGCCCGTTCCTGCCCGTCGAGTCCGGTGGTGTAGATGAGATACAGGACCGAGAGGACGGAGCCGAGTCGTCCGGGGAGATGCTCCTGGTCGGGCACTCGGTACGGGATATTGGCCGCCTTGATCTTGTACTTCGCGCGGACGAGCCGCTTGGCCATCGCCGCCTCGCTCACCAGGAACGAGCGAGCCACCTCTTCCACGCTCAGGCCACCCAGCAGTCGCAGAGTGAGCGCGACACTGTGCTCCGGTCGCAACGCCGGATGGCAGCAGGTGAAGATCAAGCGAAGCCGATCGTCCTTCACGGTTCCCTCTTCTCCCAGGTCCTCGGTGCCACCGGCGGGAGACACGGATGCGACCGCGCCGAGCTGTGCATGGAGCTCTCTGCCCCGGATCGAGCGACGAAGGTCGTCGATCGCCCGGTTCCGCGCGGTCGTGACGATCCACCCCGCTGGGTTGGGTGGGATGCCGTCACGTCCCCACCGGTCGGTGGCGACCGCGAACGCTTCCTGGACGGCGTCCTCGGCGAGCGTGATGTCGCCGACGAGGCGGGTCAGGGTCGCCACCGCCTGCCCGTACGCCTCGCGGAAGACACGCTCGACCGCGGTCGCGTCCGCGCCGGAGACGGCTGGACTCACGCCTGGACGCGCCCCGTCGCTCGGAACGGGCGGACCTCGATCGGATGGTCGATCGCCTCCACGACCTTGCGACCCCAGACCAGCGCCGCATCGAGGTCGTCCGCGTTGATGATGTAGAAGCCGGCGATGTGCTCCTTCGCCTCGACGAACGGCCCGTCCGTCATGGCGACGTCGCCTTCGCCGGCGCGGAGCACCGTGGACGCATCGGGGGAATGGAGCGCGCCCCCGAACACGAATGAACCGGTCGCCTCCATCTCGTCCTCGAGGGCGACGACCCGTTCCATGAAGGCCTTCATCTGCTCTGGGGTGCTCGGCGCTCCCGGGACATCACCCTCCAC
>JBOGVC010000146.1:0-9748 GCA_050695275.1 Actinomycetota bacterium
GCTCGTGACCGACCAGGATCATGCGTTGGTCTTCGTGGCCCCTGACGGGTCTCCGGCAGAGGCGGACGCGTACTTCGAACGGCTCGCTCGACGCGTGACGGACGGGCTCGCCGAGGCTGGGATCCCACGATGTCGGGGAGGCGTCATGGCTGAGTCTGCCGCCTGGCGGGCGGATCGGGAGACGTGGATCCGGACGTTCCGCGAACAGCTACGTGTCTCCGACGTCGGAGGGACGGCGTTCTCGAACATCGCCCTGGACTACCGCCGAGTGGCGGGCGCGCTCGACGTCGAAGCGACGATCGACCAGCTCGTCCGAGAGGCCACGGCCGAGGGATGGCTCGTCCGGAAGCTCGCCTCCTCGGCCCTGGATCTTCGCCCCCCGACGGGCTTCTTCCGTGAGTTCCTGGTGGGGTGGGACGGCGCCCATGCCGGAACGCTCGACGTGAAACACGGTGGGATCACGCCCATCACCAATCTCGCGCGGGCGTTCGCGGTCGCTTCGGGTGTTGCCTCGAACCGGACCAGCGACCGACTCCGTGGTGCTGCCGCGCTCGACGCCCTCGACCCCGACCTCGCCGTAGGGCTCGAAGAGGCGTTCCGCCTCCTGTGGCGGATCAGGCTGCGGCATCAGGTGAGTCAGCTTCGCGCGGGAGATCCCGCGGACGACCGGGTGGATCCCCGCGTGCTCGGCCCCTTGACTCGAAGGAGCCTGCGGGAGGCCTTCAAGCTGATCACCGCCGGCCAGCGCATGCTCTCGACCACGTACGGGCTCCGTCCCCGATGACCCGCCTCCCGGAGCGCCCTCGTGGTTTCGGAGGCGGATCGTGGCGACATGCCGCGTTCGCATCGCTCGACTTCGAGACGACTGGCCTCGACCTCCGGGGGGACGACATCATCTCTTTCGGCGTGATCCCGATCGAACGGGCGAGGATCCTGTCAGGGAAGTCGACCTATCGCGAGGTCCGGCCCGACCGACCGTTGCAGCCTGCGTCGATCGCGGTGCACGGGCTCCGACCGGTGGATCTCACGGCCGCGTTGCCACTCGGAGCGGTCGTTGATGATCTGCACGACGCGCTCGCGGGCCGGTACGTGCTCGCGTGGGCCGCGGAGATCGAAGCGGCGTTCCTGGCGAGAGCGTTCGGGCGACGGCCCGCGTGGTGGCGGAGGCAGATCGTCGATGTTCTCCGGCTGGCCCGTCTCGTGGATCGGTCAGCCTCTGCTCGCAACCACGACTTCTCGCTCACCGCCGTCGCCGACCGGCTCGGGGTTCCGGTCGAGCACCCGCATCATGCGCTCGACGATGCACTGACCACGGCAGAGGTCTTCCTCGTGCTGCTGCCTGAACTGGAGCGGCGTGGGATCCAGACGCCGCGACGGCTGCTTCGAGCCGGTCGGGGATAAGGGCGGGGGATCTCCAGCCACAGACTCGAGTCGAGGTCAGGTCCGGAGGTCACGTCGGTCGAACGAGGCCACCGTCGCGATCAAGGCGACAGCGGCGAGGGCGACCAGGACCCCTGCGTGACCGATGTGCAAGCCATCGCGAAGTGGAAGGCTGTCTCCGTAGTAGAAGAAGGGGCTCAGCCGCGTGGCCCACTCCAACCCATCGACGGTGGGGGCGAACGCGTTCAGGATGAACGTTCCCACCGCGAGGGCGGAAGTGACGCCGATCGCGAGGGCGCGTCGACCACGCCACGCACCGAGGAACATCGCGATCGCGCCGAACGCGATTCCGAGGAGCAAGAGGTGCAGGATCGCCGCCGCGATGTCGGGGATCGCGACCTCGAGGCCGAAGAGTCGGCCGACCACCACGACGGAGATCCACAGCACAACGCCAAGACCGAGCGCCGTGAGTGCCATCGCGGCGAATTTCTGCACGACGATCATCCGACGGGTGATCGGCGTGACGACGAGGAGGTCTAACGTTCCTTGCTCCTCCTCCCCGGCCAGGCTCCGCGCCCCCGTTCCGATCGCGAACACGAGGATCAGGGCCGGTCCGAGGAATGAGAAAAGCTCGCTCTGGAGATAGCCAACCGGTGTCCCCAGGCTGAGCTCGCCGATCACGCTCCTGAGGGCATCCGGGATGTTCTCCAAGTAGGACGCGAACTGATCGGCGTTGTCGCGCACGCTGGGCCAGAAGGAGCTGTACAACAGCACCATCGCCATGAGGCCCGTGCCCCATCCGATCAGCGCTCGCCGCTGATCACGGAGCTCCTTCCGCACGAGCTGGGTCACGACGCCTCCTCGACCGTTGGGTAGTAGTCGAGGAACAGCTCCTCGAGACCCGGTTCGTGGCTCCGAAGGTCGACGACTTCATGTCGGGCAGCCGCCTTGAGCACGGTGTCGACGGCGCCGCGGACGGAGCATCGGACCGTTTCCCCGTGTACCTCTAGATCGGAGACGCCCGGGAGATCCGCGAACACGGTGGCCGGTACGGGCGTCGCGAAATGGAACTCGAGCATTCGGATCGACTTGGCGCGGAGATCGCCGACGTCCTCGACGCCCAGCAACCTTCCGTCTCCGATGATCCCCACCCGGTCGCACATGCGCTCCACCTCGGGCAGGATGTGGGAGGAGAGGAACACGGTCCTACCTTCCGCCGCGATCTCCCGCATGAGCTCGTGGAACACGCGCTGGATCAGTGGATCGAGACCTTGGGTCGGCTCGTCGAGGATCAGCAGGCGGGGTCGATGCATCAGGGCCTGGATCACGCCGAGCTTCTGCGCGTTCCCATGTGACAGCGAGGCGATCTGGGGCTCGAGATCACATGCGAACCTCCGGCTGAGGGCCTCCACCGTTTCGAACGGCACGTCGCGCACCTCCGCGAAGAACTCCAGGTAGCGGCGCCCGGTCATCCGTCGATACGCGACGAAGTCTCCGGGGAGATAGCCGACCGACCGGTGGATCTCCACAGCGTCGTCGTGGGAGTCGAGGCCGAGGAGCGTGGCTCCTCCTGCACTCGGCCGGAGCAGATCGAGCATCGTTCGGATCGTCGTGGTCTTCCCGGCTCCGTTCGGTCCCAGGAACCCGAACACCTCGCCGGGAGCCACCGTGAGGCTCACGTCTTCGATGCCGCGGCGTGTCCCGTAGCGCTTCGTGAGCCCGTGGAGCGCGATCGAGACCTCCCCGGTCACGGCTCATCTCCTCGAGCGACGGGCCGCAGGTACACGAACCAGTACACGAGCCCGACGAGCAACGACCCGCCGATCACGTTCCCGATGGTGGACGCCGCGAGATTCGTCACCATCCCGGCCAGGTCGAGCGTGGCAAGATCCGTGGCGTTCACGTCGGACGCCGCGACGACCGTCGCGTTCTCCCGGAGCACGAGGCCCATCGGGATGAAGAACATGTTCGCGATGCTGTGCTCGAACCCGGCGGCGACGAACGCGGAGATCGGGAACACGATGGCCACGACCTTGTCGAGCACCGTCCGCCCTCCCGTCGCGAGCCAGACGGCGAGACAGACGAGCGCGTTCGCGAGCACCCCTCGTGCGAGGACGGCGCCGAAGGACAGCTGTGTCTTGCCCGCAGCGGTCGCCAGGGCGGTCGCACCCACAGTCGCCTCACCGAGCCGCCACCACTCGGCGAGCGTCACGATCGTGACGACCGAGATGGCCCCGATCGCGTTGCCCACGTAGACGATCGCCCAGTTCCGGAGGAGGCGCCCGATCCTCACGTGCCCGGCGACAACACTCATCACGATCAGGTTGTTGCCGGTGAAGAGCTCCGCGCCGGCGACGATGATGAGGACCAGGCCGAGGGAGAAGGCGATCCCGGCGAGCCACCTCGTGGGTCCGAGACCGAGGGTGGAGCCGGATGCCACCGTGGTGGACAGGACGGCGCCGAGCGCGATGAAAGCTCCCGCTACGACCGCGAGAACGAACGTCGTGATCACCGGAGCCTCGGCCTTCGCCACGCCGCGCGTTTCTACCAGGGTCGCGATCTCCCCGGGTGTGAAGGCATCGTGTCCGGCCATGGGGTGGGGTGTGGATCCGTTCATTGGCCACATCATGGGGCACCCCTGCTCCTCGGGCTTTTGGAGAGACCTTCCCGCTCGACCTCGGTCGACCGGTTGGCCTCGGCGCGGTTCCTGATCGTCCGAAGCATCTTCCGCTCCATCACGAATGCACCCGGATCGCAGACAAGGGTCCAGACGAACGTTCCGAGACTCTTCGGCCAATCCTGTCGCCATCGACTCACCAGCCGGCTTCGTCCCTCGGCCGTTTGCTCGACGAGGAGACACCAGGTATCGGCATCGCCACCGCTCAGGATGTGGTGTTCGGGAACGATCTCCCTGACGACGGGCCCGAGTCCGGGGAGCATCAGGATGCGGTCGCCCACGGAGAGGTCTTGGAGCGCCGGATCGATACGGTCGATGCTCCGCCGGCCGTCGTTGTCGATCCAGTCGTAGCTGTACCAGCCACCTCGCCCGTAGCCGATCTGGACCAGCCAGGGGAAGACGTCTCGAGGAGCGGTGTCGATCGTGATGGCGCGCGTGGTCGAGGGCGCCCCTGGGCGCAACAGATCGTCGCCGGGCATCGGACCTCGGGCCTCCGCGTCGGTCGCACCCCAGCGCCGTTGCCATGGGCCGACGACGGTGATGTAGAGCATGATCACGACGGCAGCGATGCTGAGGCCGATCGCCATGCCGATCGCCCAGCCAAGCCAAGCGATGAGTGCGGCGAGCACGGCGAAGCTCGCCATCGCGCAGCTGACAAGGATCAGGGCGATCTTTCGCATCGTTCGCACCCCAGTCACCTCCCGGTAGCGACGTCCTCAGAGTGAACCCCGGCAACTTCGGTTCCTTCGAGGACGCCGATGTATCCCCTTCCGAGCTCTTCGCCCCATCGCCGGGCGCGCTCGATTTCACCGTCGACCAGCGGACCAGTCGTTCCCGTCACGTAGAAGCTCTCTGACGGACAGGCGATCCGGAAGCCGAGCTTCCGGAGACGCTTCTCGGCCCCGCGAGCAGCCGAACCGGGGACTCGAGGCCTGTCGATCCGCGTGTCGAACGCAGCGGCCGCAAGGTTCCGATGGGTTCTCTCGAGCTTGGTGAGCCACTCCCGCAGCCCCTTCCGTGCGGACACGACATGTCCGCCCGCCTGCCGGCTCGCATCTTCTCGGGTCCGAGGTCGAGTCATCCCGAAGGCATGGGTCGGGCCCCCCACGACGATCAGGCCGACGCCGTCCGGAAGGACGCCCGGTGTTGTGCCGACCTCGAGGATGTCGGTGGGCACGTACGACGAGATTCCCTTCTTGACCGCGTCTGCGATGTGCTGCGTGTTGCCGAACATGGACTCGAAGACGACCAACGCGGTTGTCATGTTCCTACCTCCCTCGGATCTCGCGTTCCCCATGTGCGGACATCCTGGAACGAGGAAGACAGGCCGCGGTGGGTCGAAGGACCTGTCCGTTCAGGACCGTCTGGGCCGTTCATTCACGCGAAAAAGGCGGGGCTTCGGCCCCGCCTGTCTCGCCTTGGAACGATCAGTACAGGTACTTCCGATCCTTGACCAACCCGACCCGCTGCCAGACCTTGCCGAGGCCGTAGTAGCGTCCGGCGTTCGCCAGGATCAGCCCGACCAACACGACCGCGATCACGACGTGATCGTCCACGACCGGGTTGTGCTCCGGCCAGATCGCCGTGCCGGCGTAGAAGATCGCCATCCACGCGATGCCGCCCAGTGCGGCGAGTCGCGTCCCGATCCCGAGCATGAGACCGAGGCCGATCAGCAGCATCGAGCCCATGTACACCCAGTCGAGCCATCCAGCCACCTGAGGGCCGGCCTGCGTCATCTGGAAGTTCGTGACGCTCTGGATGTTGTCGGCGAACGGACCCTTCAGCGCGAAACCGACGGCTCCTGCCGTCGGGCTGGCGCCGTTGATCCACGCGTCCGGTCCGAAGAAGTCGATCTTCACGGTCTGCCCTGCGTCGTTCAGGATCCGTCCGGTCGAGAATCCGAGGGCGAACGCCTTGTCGAGGAACGCCCACAGGAATGTCCATCCGGCGACCAGCCGGAGGGCACCGAACACGCGCTGCAGCCCCTTGGTGTGGATCGGCTCGAGCCGCTCCAGCGCCGGGATGTCGAGAGCCCTTCTCTCGATCGTCTCCATCTGTCCCACCTCCTTGATCATGTTCACCTGGCCAGCATCTCGACTCCTTCATCCGGCCCCTACGGTCGACCGACTCTGTTCGACCGGGACCTTCGGCACGTACCGCATCTGAGCGGCGAGCAGAGACTCACGGGCAACGAGGAGGTGTGCGATGCCGCAGGAGGGGACCGTATTGCTGGTGGAGTCAGACGATTCAGAGCGGGAGCGGCTGGGGAGGGCGCTCGAGCAGGCCGGGTACCAGGTGATCGCGTGCCCGGGTCCGACGGCTCCGGACTACACATGCATTGGCGGGCGAGAGGGCTACTGCCCGCTGCTGGAGCGAGCCGACGTCGTGGTCCTGGATCCGTGGCTGGCCGGGGACGAGATCGGCATTGGAACGTCTCCGGACGAGTTGTTCGCCCTCTACGCTGGGGGCGGTCGCACCGTCGTGGCCATCGACGCGGTTCGCCTGGACCCGATCACCCGAGGCATCATGATCCGCCTCGATCGCCATCCCGAAGCGCAGGCGGTCGTCGCGGCGGTCCGGGTCGCGGCCGAGGCAGACGGGTTCGTCCTCCGGCGTCCAGTCCCGGGAGACGACGGGCTACTCGACTGACCCAGGCGTGGTCGTGTGGCGAGCCAGGTAGGCGGCGGCTTCCGCGCGTCTGGCGACCTCAAGCTTCGAGAGGATCGATGAGACGTAGTTCTTGACCGTCTTCTCGGCGAGGGTCAACTCGTCGCCGATCTCCCTGTTCGTCTTGCCGTCTGCGATCGACGTCAGGATGCGTTCCTCCTGTGGCGAGAGACGCGAGAGCTTCTCATCCCGCATCAGGTGCTTGCCTCTTCGGAGTCGGTCGAGGACCGATGTCGTCACGGCTGGGTCGAGGAGACTCTCGCCGGCCCCTACCGCACGGATGGCTCGGACGAGTTCGCCTGAGCGGACCTGCTTGAGCACGTACCCGGAGGCACCTGCCATGATCGAAGCGAACAGCGCCTCGTCATCCGCGAAGGACGTGAGCATCAGCACCCGGGTCGCTGGATGGTTCGCGCGGATCTCACGCGTGGCCTCGATCCCGCTCCCGTCGGCGAGCCGAACATCCATCACCACCACATCCGGTCGGGTCCGATCCGCCTCATCGATGGCCTCTCGGACGGTCCCGGCTTCCGTGGTGACGTGGATGTCATCTTCGGATGCGAGCATCGCTCGGATCCCATCCCGCACGACCTCGTGGTCGTCCACGAGCATGACCCGGAGCGGAACGGACTTCGGCGTGGCCATCGGGGGATGTTAGCCCGCTTCGCTCATGCCGAGGCGGGCTCGGCACCGTCCAGCTCGACCGCGGCCGACGTCTCTCGGGTCTCCATGATGGCGGCGGCGACCCGGTCGAGGAAGTCCTTGAGCGTGGCCTCGGCGACCCTCGAAAGAGCCGCGCGATCGATCACCCGCCCGACGGCGCCGAACGGGGGAACGTATCTGGCACTCATCGCGAGCTGGGTGCGATCGGGTCGAAGAGCAGCCACCTCGAGGTCGGCCTCGAGCGACGGGAAGAGCCCACCACCGTGACCCGAGGCTGTCCACCGGAGCGGGAACACGGTCTTGGATCCGGAGCGAACCGGGTGTCCGAGCTCGATCGCCACCATCCTCTCGATCCGGACCGCTTCTCCGAACCCGACCTCGGCGAGGAGCAGGTCCCCCCGATGATGGGCACGCTCGGCCAACCCCGGAAGCCACCCGCCCGGGTCACGAGACAGCGCTCTCTCGACGTCATCCGCGGAGATCGGAAGCTCGACGAAATACCTGGCGAACATCGCACAAGGATGCGTGGGTTCGGACCGCAGCGGAGGGGCCGATGGTCCATGGTTCGGCGGGCCCTTCAGGACGGGAACGTCGCGCGGACGGTCGTCCCCTCCCCGGGTGTGCTTTCGACCTGGAGCATTCCTCCGAGGGACTCGACGCGTTCCCGAAGATTGTTGAGGCCCATCCCCCACGAGGTGACGTCCACATCGAAGCCTCGGCCATCATCATCGATCTCGAGGAACAGGCCGGACTCCCCACGCTGGAGAGCGATGCGGCACGTGGTTGCGGCCCCGTGCCGGCTCACGTTCGAGAGGGCCTCCCGCGCGAGCTGCACCACATCGGCGGCATAGGAGGCGAGGGCCGATGCGGCATGGCTATCGACATCGACGACCGTGACGACACCGGAACGCGAGCCGAACTCGCTCGCCATCTCCTTGAGGGCCTGATCGAGTTGACGATCCGCGAGGATCCCGGGGCGGAGACCGAAGATGTAGTTCCGCAAGTCACGGATCGCGTGGTCGACATCCTCGACGGCCGCTTCCAGACGACGGGCGGTGTCCGCATCGCTCGACGAAGATGCCAACCCCTGGAGATTCATCCCGACCGCGAAGAGCGACTGGATGACGCCGTCGTGGAGCTCCTTTCCGATCCGCTCACGTTCCTCCACCACCTGGAGCCTCTGAAGCTCCCTGCCTGTGCGCTCGGTCTCGTCGCGGAGGCGAGCGTTCTCGACGGCGATGGCGGCCTGGATCGCGAGGGTCACGAGGACGCGTTCGTCCTCCTCGTCGAACGTCTCGGCGCCCTGCTTCTCGGTGAGGTAGATGTTCCCGAACACCGTCCCTCGTCCCGCGACCGGCGCCCCGAGGAGGGACTTCATCGGAGGGTGGTTCGGCGGAAATCCCACCGATCGGGGATCGGCGCTGATATCCGGGATCCGGAGCGGGCGGGCCTCGGTGATCAGCGCGCCCAGGAGTCCATGGCCGGTGGGCGGATCACCGAGGGCGGCTCGTTCGTCGGGCGTGATCCCCACAGTGATGAACTCACCGATCGACCGTCCGTCGGGTGTGAGGACCCCCAGGGCTCCATAGCGGGCCCCGGTCAGATCCACCGCGAGCTCCACGATCCGAAGGAGCACCGCATCGAGTGAAAGCTCGGAGGCGAGGATCATCCCCGCCTCGATCAACCGCCGATCCCGGTCCCTGGTGTTGCCGTCGAGCACGGGGCGAGGATAGTCGAACCGCCTAAGCGCATCTCCACGGTGCGGTCCAACTCCGATCGGATCGGCGTGGCTCCTCACGAGGACCTCGGGGATCGCCGTCGTCGAGACAGGCCCGCCGGGAGCGGGCCGATGGTCCCTCGTCGAGGACGTCGGGGCGAGGAGACTGACTCCGAAGGAGGTGATCCACCATGTTCGAGCGGATATTGGTGGCGACCGATTCCTCGGAGCCCAGCGCGCGAGCCGTCGAGTTCGCAGCCGGGCTGGCGAAGGATCACGTTTCGGAGATCATCGTGCTCCATGCGGTGCCCCGGATCGTGTCGCGATACGGGACGAGCTATCTCGAGGAGCCCGACGTGGCCACGGATCTCGTCGATGAGGTCGTTCGTGATCTCAAGGACCGAGGGCTGAACGCTCGCGGCGAGATCGTCCGTGTCCTCGAAGGACACGTGCCTCGTGGGATCGTCGAGTCCGCGGCTTCCGTGGACGCCGATGCGATCGTCATGGGCACCCGAGGCAGGTCCGACTTCGGCGGCCTGTTCCTGGGCAGTGTCACACATCGCGTGCTGCACCTGTCCGAGAAGCCCGTGATCGTCGTTCCCTGAGGGGAAGCTGAGCGCGTTCGACCCCGCTTGGAGCGGGGT
>JBOGVC010000147.1:0-2331 GCA_050695275.1 Actinomycetota bacterium
GAGCACACCGAGGAACGACATCGCCGCGAACTGGTCGAGGACCACGGGGACGCGGGCCGTCGCCGGCTTCGCGGCGCCCAGCATCCGCGCCCCTCGCTCCACGGCCTCGTCGGCGACCGCCTCCCATTCCAGCTCGTCCAGCCCGCGGGCGATCCGATATGAGAAGCCCGTCTGCGTCTCGTCACCCTCCACGGCGAGGGTCACGGCCAAGCACCAGGCATCGGTCCGGGCGTATTCGGCCTCCACGCCGGTCGTTGAGGCGATCGCGACCCGCGAGACGGCATCACCCACCTGGGCTTCGTCGATCTTCGTCACGCGCGGGTCGCGAGAGATCGCTCGCGCCTCGAGGTCCAGCGCGAGGCGGGTCTTCCCCTCCGTGGGGATCGTGACGGACGACTCGCGGTAGAGCTCGGGGATCGGCGTCCACCGACCCGGCTCCGGCAGGACGTTGTGCTCGTCCTCCGCCGAAAGCGCGGCGTTCTCCCGCGCGCGTCGAACGACGTCGCGGACCTCGTCGGCATCCGGGTCCGCCGCCCACGAGTACCCGAGCCGGGAATCGCGGATGACCCGCACCCCGACGCCGCGGGATTCGGAGAACTGGAGTCCCTCGACCTCGCCCCGGAGCGCCTTCGCCTCCGTCCGCCGCGACTCCTCCGCATAGGCCTCGACCGCCTCGCCCGACTCCGCGGCCTCCACGGCCACGCGGCAGAGGTCGCTCAGATCAGGCACCGGTGCCTCCGACGGTGATGCTCGAGATGCGCAGTGTCGGAGACCCGCTTCCGACCGGCGCCTGCTGTCCGTCCTTGCCGCAGACGCCTTCCCAGGTATCGAAGTCGTCGGCGACGGCGTCGACCGCCGACATCACCTGGATCGCGCGCCCGATCAGGTTGGCGCCGCGGACCGGCGTCGTGACCTTCCCGTCTTCGATCAGGAAGGCCTCGGAGCATCCGAACACGAAGTCGCCGCTCGCAGGGTTGACCTGTCCGCCGCCGAGCGACGTGACGAAGACGCCGTTGTCCGTGCCCTCGATAATCGCGTCGGCGCGCTCGGATCCGTCGAGGATGTTCGTGTTCGTCATCCTCGGGATCGGCGGGCTCGCGTAGGACTCGCGGCGCCCGTTCCCCGTGGACGAGACCCCGTCCTTGTCCGCTCGGAGCCGGTCGTAGAGGAACCCCTGGAGCACGCCGTTCTCGAAGAGCACGGTCCGCTGGCTCGGCTCGCCTTCGTCGTCGAAGTCGAACGAACCCCACCCGTTCGGGATGGTCGCATCGTCGACCCCGTTGACCACGTCGCTGGCGCACGTCGTTCCCACCAGGCCCCGGTAGACGCTCGCCTCCTTGTCGACGGCATCGGCCTCGAGCGGATGACCGACAGCTTCGTGGAACAACACACCGCCCATCCCGGGTGCGAGCACCACCGCCATCTCGCCGGCCGGTGCCGGGATCGAGTCGAGCATCGTGACGGCCCGCTGGGCCGCCTTCCGGCCCACGGCCGCCGCGCCGTAGCGCTCGAAGAGCTCGAGCCCCCCGCAGGACGCGGGACCGAAGAACCCGGTCTGGATCGTGTCGTCACGGGCGGCGACCACCTGGGTCACCAGCCGGATCCGGGGCCGCGCCTCTTCGACCCAACGGCCGTCGGAGGTGGCGATCAGCCGCTTCTGCAGCGAATCGCCGTACATCCCGATCACCTGGACGACCTCCGGACTCAGACCGCGGGCCGCGTCGTCGAGCTCCCGCAGCCAGGCCACCTTGTCCGCGGCCGGGAGCTCACCGGCGGGCCGGTCCGTCCGGTTCACCCCGGGACCCACGCGCTCGGTCAGGTCGACGATCGAGCCGGGCGCCCCTTCCTGCAGCGCGGCACTGGCGGCGTCCGCGGCCTGGAGGAGCGACTCACGGTCCAGTCGATTGGAGAACGCGTAGCCGTACGAGGTTCCGAGGGCCACGCGGACGCCGGCACCTCGATCGAGTCCGCTCGTCAGCTCCTCGACCTTGCCGTCGTCCAACCTGATCGAGGTGGACGTCCGCTCCTCGACGAAGACCTCGGAGAACGAGCCGCCACGTCGACGCGCGGCACGCAGCACTTCCTCCACCAGCTCACGGGGCAGCATGCGCGCGATGCTAGCAGCGGCGCTGTGAACGACTTCTCGAACGACTCACAGCACGATCAAGAGCAGGAGGAACGCGAACGCGGCGATCGCGCCCCCGATCCCTCCGATGAGCTGATCGCGAGATGAGGCGCCGACGCCCGCGCGCATCCACGCCACGAGGGCGAAGACACCGGCAACGAGGAGCAGCAGTCCGATCGAGAAGAGCGACACCACGGCGGCGCCCA
>JBOGVC010000148.1:0-6801 GCA_050695275.1 Actinomycetota bacterium
CCGAGACGTCGGACGGTCGGAGCGGCAGAGCTCACAGGAGGGACACGAGGTGACTGGGCACAAGATCGGAACGCGCGACGAGTGGCAGGCGGCACGCGACGAACTGGCGAAGCTCGAGGCGGACCAGGCCGAGCGGAACGAGGAGGTCAAGAGGAAGCGGCTCGAGCTCCCCTGGGTCCCGGTCACAAAGGAGTACGAGTTCGACACCGACGAGGGGAAGAAGACCCTCGCTGAGTTGTTCGATGGCCGGTCGCAGCTGCTCGCCTACAACATCATGTTCGGGCCGGATTACGAGGCCGGGGCATGCCCCGGCTGTACGAGCCTTGCGGACGGCTTCGACGGCCAGCTGATCCACCTGAACAAGCGCGACGTCACGTTCCTCTGCTTCTCGCGGGCACCGATCGAGCGCCTCACCGCCTACAAGAGCCGGATGGGCTGGCGGTTCCCCTACGTCTCGACGCACGGGACCGACTTCCCGTTCGACTTCGGGCTCGCGTTGACGGAAGGGCAGGCGCAGCAGATCCCCGAGGTGAAGGAGATGATCGACGAGCCGCCGGGTTGGCTCCAGGAATGGTCGGAGCAGGTGGCCGCTGATCTGAAGGACGGGCTGCGGGAGAACCCGAGCTACATCGCGTTCACTCGTGAGAACGGGACCACGTACCACACCTACACGGTGATGGCACCCGATCCGTTCGTCGCCCCCTACTTCGAGTTCCTGCTCGAGCGGGCGCCGAAGCCGCAGCCGGAGGAGCCGCGCAGCTGGCGCAAGGACGAGTACCCGTTCTGAGCTGACGCAGGCCGATCTGCGAGCTGCTCGGAGGGCCGCGAACGCTCGACAGCCGCGCCTCCTTGACGTCGCGGGGTGGCCATGGTTGCCTCAGGGCACATCTACTGAGAGGTCTCCGTGAAGACGCTTCCACGCCGTCGCATGCGCAGGTTCGCCCCCGGTGTCGTCGTTCCGTTGCTCCTCGCACTGATGCTGCCCCCAACCGCTCGGGCTGCCCCGGCGAGCCAGTGCGCGTTCGACGAGCTCACAGGGCTCGTCACCGTGACGGTCGGGGACGGACTCCTCGCGACGATCTCCCGGAGCGGTGCGGCCGTGGCGCTGGACGGGGCGCCTTGCGAGACGGCAACAGTCACGAACACGGACCTGATCGAGGTCGCGCTCCCGCAGGTCACCCAAGCCGAGACGGTCGTGGTGGACCTGTCGGGAGGGCCGCTCGCTCCGGGCGAGACGGACGAGACCGATGGATCGTCGGAGATCGAGATCCAGATCGACGGGGTGGACGACGAACTGGACACGCTCCGGATCGTGGGGAGCGACGGCGCCGACGCGATCTCGGTGCACACGGCCTCCGTGAACCTGAACGCGGCAGAGCTGGTCGCGGACGACGACGTGACCATCGACGTACCGGCCGCCATCGAGCTGCTCGGCGGAGAAGGGGACGACTTCCTCTCGCTCCCCGACGACCTCAGTTCCGGAGCGTCCTTCGAACTCAGCGAGGTGCAGGGTGGGTTGGGCGAGGACCGGCTGATCGGCGGCATGGGTGCCTCCGACATCGACGGCGGTCTCGGCAGGGACACCGTCGACTATTCCTGGGTCCCGGGCGGCGTCAACCTGATCTGGGAAACCGACGGAGCCTTCATCTGGAGAACCGGTCTCGGCGAGGACGACCTGGTGAACGTCGAGGTCGCGATCCTCACGGACGACCTCGACACGGTGGCCTATCTCGGAGATGCGAGCGGCGTTTCCAAGACGCGTGGCGAACCCGATGCCATCCACGTCTTCCTGGACGGCTGGACGGGTGCGGCCGGAGACAGGCTGGTCCGTGCGGGCCCGGGAGGCTTCGACTCGATCGAGTTCCACCCCGCTGCAGGTCAGTCGCTCACCTTGGATCTCTCGGTGAACACGATCGGTGGATCGTGGGTCGGCTCGTACTCGGGCATCGACCTTCTCTTCGGAGGGGGTGGCGATGACCGGTTCCGCATCACCGAGCGAGGGACCTATCCAACGATCGTGGGTGGAGACGGGACCGACGCCCTCGTCTTCCGAGAGGCGACCGAAGGGATCAACGTCACGCTCGGGAAGCCGACGTTCGGGCCTCGGACATGGATCGAAGCGTCGGAGCTCGAGCGGGTGTTGGGTTCGGACTTCAACGACGTCTTCCTCGGTCCGTCCGGCGTGGCGGCTCCGGTGAAGTTCTTCGGGTTCTCCGGTCGTGACGACCTCCGCGGAGGAGAGGGACCGGACCTGTTGGCCGGGGGCGAGGGTTCGGACACGTTGCGCGGCTTCGGGGGAGTGGACACCCTGAGGGGTGGGCCGGGGGACGACGTGTGCGACGGCGGTCCGGGCAACGACACACTCATCGGCTGCTGAGGGCGTAACGATGGGAAGACACCGATCAGCGGTGAGCGGTGATCAGTGCCGATACCAGCCGAAGTCAGGTGCCCGATCCAGCGATTCATCGATATGCAACGATGTGACCCGCCAGCGGATATGGCGGGTGGCATGGAGTCGCCACCATCTGAAAGAGACCGGGAACCAGCCTTGGTCGGTGACGTCGAGACGACCGAGGATACGGACCTCGGCCGACGTCGGGCTCCAGTCGGCGCGATAGAGCTTCGCTTCGAAGATCCCGAAGCTGGCACCGTCGAACCGCACGCGGAGGTAGTAGTCGGTGCGCCTGTCATCCCGTGTGTCGAACGAGAAGATGGTGGTCTGGGGATGTTCGATTCCCCAGATCCGCACATCCGCGATCACGATACGGCCGTGCCGGACCTTCTCCAGGCTCACCCAGCGAAGGTCAGCCTCCGCTGTGTCATTCGGATCCCGATGACCGCGCAGGTGGGCCGAACTAGGACCCGCTTGGAACATCGCAAGCGACACGCCGATCGCGATGATGGAGACAAGGATCCTCATTGCCCCTCCTTGGGGTTTCGCAATGGGGCAATCGCATGCTTGCGCACCCCTCGTTCGCCGTCAAATCTCCACCGGGAGGCCGTGCGCGGGCTCGTCTACGGTGGCGATCTCACGAACGCACCGCCAACAGGAAGCGAGCTGCCTCGTTACCGCGAAGACACCAGCTGCGACGCCGGGGGCGGACCCAGCACGGCGAGCCCGCCTTCGCCGGATGCGAGCACGCCTGCGTTGTAGCGAAGAGCCAACGTGGTCGTCCCGAGCTGCCCGTGCGTAGGACCTAGAATGCGACGGCTGCTTGGTCGGGTCGCACCCGGCGATGCCCGCGAGTGAGGCGGCGACCGGCCACTACACGGAGCGTCGGCGAGCAGCGTTCTGGAGTGGACGGAGCCGGAAGGCGGCGGAGCAGAGAGTCAACGCGTTGGTGTCCAACCTGCCGATCGCCCGAAGGGGAGGCCTCGATTTCCCCTAGCGCTGCGGGCGGTCTACTCTGGGGTGGGGTGGATGAATACTCGGTCGCACGGCGTCCCGGAGCCTACGTGGTCACCGTTCCGCGAACCCGTCGTCGATCGACGCTGGAGGAGTGTCAGGCACTGGCCGAGGAACTGGCTCTGACTCAAGGCCTCCGAGCGGAGCCCGAGATCAGGTCCTACGGTGGACGCCGAACCAGCTCCGGCACACCCGGACCCCATGGCTGGATCTTCACCTGGAACTGCTGATCGTCTTCGCGGGCTCCTCGGCCAGCTCGAAGCGGCTACCGGAATGCGACGAGCATCGTCGGGCCTGAAACACCGCGAGCCCCGTTCGACACCAGGTAGTCATCGAGGCCGTTCGCATCGAAATCGAGCACGGCCACGGACGACCCACATCCTGCGGTCGTCTGGGGGATGGCGACCGACACCCAACTGGAGGTCGTCGAGAGAAGCATCACGTCCGGAGGGTTCAGCAAGGTCGGTTTCACCTGCCCCTGCATGACGTAGATGTCGAGGCGCCCGTCCCCGTTCGAATCTCCAACCGCGGCGTCCCGTCCGGCGGTCAGTGCTCTCGAGAACTTCGCGCTCGTGAAGGTCCCGTTGCCGGTTCCGTACCTGACGATGAGCGACCGCCGCCCGACGGTCAGGAGATCCAAGACGCCATCGGCGTTGAGGTCGGCGATCTCCGCGTCCGCGACCGAGGATCCGATCCCGAGTGCCGGGGCGACGTTGGAGAAGCGAGCATCAGCTCGGTCGTACTGGTACAGGCGGAGCCCGCCGGCGGCGCAATCCAGGATGTCCTCGTCGCCGTCCAGGTCATAGTCGACTGCTTGGACGCAGCCCGGTATGGTCGCCAAGCCGCCGACCTGCTCGTCGAGTCCGTACTCCGGTGCCGATCGGAAGGACGTCCCTCCCTGGTTGATGTAGAGCCTGTTCTTGGTCGGCAGTCCATCTGGACGCGGATAGAAGTTGACGACGTAGAGGTCCTGCCAGCCGTCGTCGTTCACGTCGAGGAAGGTCGCCGTTCGCCCCCGGCCGTGGCTGTCGAGGACCCCGTACTCGCTCGCCTGATCGATGAAGCCTCCGGTTGTTTGTTGCATCCACAGCTCGTTGGCCTTGATCGCCATCCCGCGGTTGGCTCCGATCACGCAGTACACATCGATGTGGCCGTTCCGATCGACGTCGGCGGCGGCACATTGATGCCGATCGACCCTGGCGGCGAGCACTCCGGCGAACCCCTCGGTGAAATGGCCGAAGCCGTCGTTGTAGAACAGCTGGGTCGTCTGCTTCACGTGTCGATTCCAGATCAGATCGACGTCCCCATCGTCATCCAGGTGTACCGGGAGGGACGACGTCGATTCGGAGATCTGCGCGAGGCCGGCGGACGACGTTGCGTCCCACGCGATCGGGTCGGCGCCGATCGCAGGAGTGGCCGTGGCCAGGATGAACGCCACACACATGAGCACGGACAACCGCACCACCCGTCCACCCCCGACGGCGTCGCCAGACCCCGTTCCATCCCGCCCACTCTCGAGCTCGCTGGAGCATCAGAGGGGGCCGCCGTCTGGGACGCGAGGTTGCGCCAACGCTATACCCCTGGCAGGACGGAGTCGAATCCGATCGAGGTGGGGCGACCCTCTTGTGGCTGCGTACGGAGTAGATCCTTCGACGCGGTTCCAGGTGCAAGGGCACCGCAGAGAGCCACGACGAGGCAACGGGAGACCACTTCAGTTGTGCTGGCCTCGGCGCTCTCACGCCGAGGCCAGCGAGTGCCTAGCTCCGGTTCGGGTTCGGCGGAAGGAACGTTCTGTTGGGGTTGCACGCGATCCCCGGTGTCAGCTGATGGGGACTGGCGATACCCAACCGCACTTCCTGTCCATAGGACTGTGACGTTCCACCCGGACCATTGTCGGGGTTCGTGCCGAGCGGGTCGTCGTTCAGACCCGAGAAGGAACACCACGAGACCCCCTGGTTCTGGTCGAACTTCTTGCCGCTTCCCGTCACCTCACCCGCGAGGGCAGCGCCTCCCACACCTACGATGAAGGCGGCGCAGATCCCCGCCGCGAGCCATCGCTTCAAGCCCATATCTTCCCCCTCCCGTCGCCGCTACTGGAGTTCGGAAGCTACGCCAGAACCTGTAGGACGGTCAACTGACAGAACGGAGTGGTCTCGGGCCGTCGTGCCCGGCGGTAGGGTCCTGCAGGTGAGCTTCGACGTCGCCGCCGATGCCTACGACCGCTTCATGGGGCGCTACTCGAAGGTGCTCTCGCCTGCCTTCGCCGACTTCGCGGGCGTTCGCGCGGGACAGCGGGTTCTGGACGTCGGCTGCGGTCCCGGTGCCCTGACGGCCGAGCTCGTGGATCGGCTCGGGCCGGAGTCCGTGGCCGCCGTCGACCCCTCCGAGCCGTTCGTCGCGGCTGCCAGGGCACGGTATCCCGGCGTCGACATCCAGCGGTCGTCGGCCGAGGACATCCCTCATCCCGACGACGCGTTCGACGTGGCGATGGCGCAGCTGGTCGTGCACTTCATGCGCGACCCGATCGCCGGGCTCACGGAGATGTCGCGTGTGACACGACCGGGTGGCATCGTCGCGACTTGCGTCTGGGACTTCGCGGGGGAGCGAGCTCCGATCTCGGTCTTCTGGCAGGCCGCTCGCGAGGGTGACGCCGGCGTCCATGACGAGTCCGGCCTCGCCGGTGCCCGGGAGGGGCATCTCAGGGAGTTGTTCGAGGCGGCTGGGCTGCAGGAAGCGGAGGAGACGGCGATCCTCGCATCCGTCGAGCACGAGACCTTCGAGGACTGGTGGGAGCCGTTCGAGCTGGGGGTCGGGCCCGCCGGCGCCTATGTCGACTCGCTCGCGCCCTCGGAGCGGGTCGCGCTCCGCGAACGCTGCCGGTCGATCCTCCCACCGCCACCGTTCACGATCCCCGCCGCCGTCTGGGCGGCGCGAGGGTCACCCTGACGTGACGTGAGGTGCGACCGCGGTTGAAAGGAGCACGAGATGTTCAGGATGGGCACGGACGCCTGGGTCGTCGTGGCTCGCACGCTGCTCGTGTACCTCGGCGTGTTCGTGGGGCTCCGGTTGGCGGGCAAGCGGGAGCTCGGTCAGATGACGGTCTTCGACCTCGTGGTCGTGCTGCTGATCGCCAACGCCGTGCAGAACTCGATGGTGGGTCCGGACTTCTCCGTCCAGGGCGGGCTGATCGCGGCGCTCACGCTGTTGGTCGCGAACCGGGCGATCGCGCTCGTCCGGTTGCACGGAGGCGGGTGGGGGCGACTCATCGAAGGCACGCCCACCGTGCTCGTCGAGGACGGTGAGCTGATCGAACCGCATCTCCGCCGAGAAGGGTTGGAGCGCCAGGAGCTCGAGATGGTGATCCGTGAGCACGGCGTGGAAGCGCTGAGCGGGGT
>JBOGVC010000149.1:0-6445 GCA_050695275.1 Actinomycetota bacterium
CTCGAGGACCCTCCCCGACGGGGAGGGTCCTCGAGCGTCCGGGGCTCGCCACGGACCTGGTCTGCCTGATTCAAGGTACGCGCGTTCGTGCCGATGCAGGAGTGGACCGCTCCCCCCGGAGCGCCAACCTGATGCCGAACGGAACACAGCAGCCTCCCGCGATGCGAGAAGGGGAATGCCCGTACTGCGAGCGGACCGTGCTCGTGTACGAGGAGCCCCGGTGCCCGCTGTGTGACTGCCCACTGGAGGAGTTCGGGATGCGGCCCTTCTCCTTCCCCGCCGAACCCGACCGCGATTAGACGAGGACGGCCCGGCGCCACCCGCGAGCATCGCTGATCAGCGCGAGCTCCGCCGAACGCGCGTCCGCGAGCGTCACCGTTCCCTCGACCACGCGCCCTTCCTCGAGGGCGACCGCGCGCCCGATCCCCGCGAGCAGCCCGGCCTCGAGCGGGGGCGTGATCCATCTCCCATCGATGCGCGCCGCGACGTTCGCGATCGTCGATTCCGTGATCTCGCCACGGTCGTTGACGAGGAGGACGTCGTCGGCGTCGGGGTGACGGTGGCGCGCCGCCTCGTACCGGTCGCGGCGCGACGTCTTGTGGAAGAGGAAGACGTCGCTCCGATCCTGGGCGACGTCGTCGATCGCCACGCGAACGACCTCGGGGTCGCCCGCGAACGGTGTGGCGGCCACCCGCACCGTGCCGTCCTTGCGGAGCGAGAGACGCAGGCGCGCCGTCGCCGCCGGCGCCGAGGCGGCGGTCTTCTCGATCGCTTCACGGACCTCGACCTCGTCGAGCCGGAAGTCGAAGTACCCCGCGGATGCGGCGAGGCGCTCGAGATGCCGGTCGAGATGGCGGACGCCCTCGGCCGGATCGAAGCGCATCGTCTCCAGGAGCTCGAACCCGGGGCGGCGCGCCGTGAGGACTCGGGACTTCGCGACGGCTTCCTCGTACTCGCTGCCCGCCTCGGAATCCCAGGTGATGCCGCCGCCAACGCCGTATTCGGCGGTCGTGGAGGCCGTGTCCACCGTGACCGTCCGGATCGCCACGTTGAAGCGGGCCTCGGGTCGGCCGGAGCCCTCCGGCGCCAGGAACCCCACGGTCCCGCAGTAGATCCCCCGAGGTGAATCCTCGAGATCGCGGATGATCTCCATCGTCCGGACCTTCGGCGCACCCGTGACCGATCCGCTCGGGAACAGTCCACGGAAGACCTCGGCGAGGCCGATCCCGTTCTCGAGCTCGGCCGCGACGGTCGTCGTGAGCTGCCAGACGGTCTCGTAGCGCTCGACCTGGAAGACGTCCGCCCAGGTGACGGAGCCGGCGCGGCTGATGCGCCCGAGATCGTTCCGGAGGAGGTCCACGATCATCGCGTTCTCGGCGCGGTCTTTCGCGGACGCGAGCAGGTGCTCCGCGGCGACCCGATCTTCCTCCGGCCACCTGCCCCGCGGCGCGGTGCCCTTCATCGGCCGGGTCACGATCGAGCCGCCGCTGCGCTCGAAGAACAGCTCGGGCGAGGCGGACAGCACGCGATACCGGCCGAGATCGAGGTAGGCCGAGTAGGCACCTCGCTGCGCGTAGCAGAGATCCCGGTAGAGGCCACGTGGGTCACCCTCCACCCGCGAGCGCAGCCGCATCGTGTGGTTGACCTGATAGGTCTCGCCGGCCGCGATCAGCTCGCGGATCTCATCGACGGAGGATTCGAACCGTTCGCGCGGGGTCGTCGGCATCCACGTGCCGGCCGGGGCGTCGGGGACACCTTCGTCGCGAGGGACCGGCAGCGTGGTCTCCTCGGCGCGTTCGAACATCGCGAACCATGCCAACGGGAGCGCCGCGAATGCGTCGCCGGGATCGCGGGCCCGGACGACGAGGGCTGGGTCGAGGCCGGGGGCGGCCTCGTAGCTCACGAACCCGGCCACCCAGAGGCCGCGTTCGGCGGCCGCCTCCGCAGCCTCGAGCACCGCGACGACCTCACCGGTGCGCGTCGCTTCCAGGACCCCGACCGGTCCCACGAGCCGGAACGACGGCGTGGCGCCGGTGAGGTCGTCGAATCGCGCCTCGAGCATGGTCGCCACGATACGAGCCCGCGTAGCGAGAACCCCGTACCGAGTTCCACAGCACACCGCTGATAGCCTCGTCGCATGCCTTCGGTGCTGGTCGCGATGTCCGGCGGCGTCGACTCCTCCGTCGCCGCGTGCCTGCTCCACGAGCAGGGCTACGAGGTGCTGGGGTCCCACATGCGCCTCGTCCACCTCGACGGCGTCGATCACGGCTGCTGCGGCCCCAGTGCGCGGCGAGATGCCGCGGAGACCGCCCGGATCGGCGGGTTCCCGTTCGAGATCTGCGATCTGACCGCGGACTTCGAGCGGACGGTCCTCGCGGACTTCGCCGCGGAGCACGAGGCGGGCCGCACGCCGAACCCGTGCGCGCGGTGTAACGGCGAGATCAAGTTCGGGGCGTTCCTGCGCCGGGCGGACGAGCTCGGGATCGATCTCGTCGCGAGCGGCCACTACGTCCGCCGTGCCGGCGCCGACGCGCAGGGCTGGCATCTGCTCCGCGGGCTCGACCCCGCGAAGGACCAGTCGTACATGCTCCACATGCTGAGCCAGCCCGCGCTCGCCCGGTCGCTGTTCCCGGTCGGCGCGCTCCCCAAGGCCGAGACGCGCGCGCTGGCCGAGCGGTTCGGCCTCCCGGTAGCGACCAAGCCCGACTCACAGGAGCTCTGCTTCGCGCCCTCCGGCGACGCGGGCGCCTACGCGCGGGAACACCTGCCCCATCTCATACGGGAGGGCGAGGTCGTCGACCCGGCCGGGGCCGTGCTCGGCCGGCACGACGGCGCGTTCGCCTTCACGATCGGACAGCGGCGTGGCACAGGCGTCGCGATGGGCGAGCGTCGCTACGTCGTCGACGTCGATCAGCCGACGAACCGCGTCGTCGTGGGCGCGGGTGAGCTGCTGGAGCGCCGCGGCCTCGTCGCGGACCGTTTCTCGTGGGTCGCCGGCGGGCCGCCTCAAGGCGGCCCCTTCGAGGCGGAGGTTCGGATCCGCTACCGAGGGGACGACGTGCCGTGTGTGGCGGAGCCGCTCGGGCTGGACCGTGTCAACGTGGAGTTCCGCACGGCGCAGCGGGCGGTGGCGCCCGGTCAGAGCGCCGTGCTGTACCTGCGTGACGAGGTCCTCGGCGGCGGCAGGATCGTCGAGGCGATCCGATGAGCGCTGCCACGCCGGTCGAGCACGAGAACGCCCGGGTCGTGCGGGGCGTCTTCGACGCCATGGCCCGCGGGGACCGAGAGGCGATGGCGGCGGCCTTCTCCGACGACGTCGTGTGGCACGCCCCCGGCACCAGCCGGTTCAGCGGCATGTTCGAGGGCAAGGTGGCCGTCCTCGATCGCTTCGCGAGGCTCGCCGACGCCGGCCTCCAGACCCGTTTCGACGTCCATGACGTCGTCGCGAACGACGAGCACGCCGTCGCGCTCGTGCACCTCCACCTCGAGGATGCCGGTGGCCGTCGCTACGATCAGCAGCAGGTGCAGGTGATGCATCTGCGCGAGGGCTTGATCGTCGAGTACTGGGCGATGAACCAGGATCAAGCGGTGCTCGACCTCCTGATGGGGGACTGAGCTCCCTCCCGGTCGGGTCCCACCCCTCGACTATCATCGGGCCCGCCCCCCAACTCGGCCCTCCAACTCGGAAAAGAGACCGGTGAGGCTCCTCCGCCGCAAGACCAAGAGCTTCGAGATCCAGGTGCAGGACCTCGTCCTGAGGATCACGGCCGACGACGACTTCGCCGAGGAGTCGAGGGCCGCCGCCCTGTCGTTCTGGGAGCAGCTCCAGTCCTACGCGCTGCAGCACCCGGAGTTCCGCACGAGCAAGCGCCCCCTGAACCCGCCGGCGGCGGAGGCTCCCGCGATCGTCCAGGAGATGGTGGCGTCGGCGTCGGCCGCCGGCGTGGGGCCGATGTTCACGTTCCGCGGCGCGGTGGTGGACCAGGTCGGACGGTTCCTTCTCCAATCCCTGAACGAGGTCACCGTCGCGTGTGCCGGGGACTACTTCATCACCGCCAAGAAGCGGGTCAAGCTCGCGGTCAAGCGCCACGGGGGGGAGCCGATCACCGTCGCGCTCGAGCCCGACGCCCAAGGGATCGGCGTCTCCACGACGCTCGGCCGCGGCCGGGGAGGCGGTGGACCCGACGGGCTCGCCGTGATCGCCGACTCCTGCATGGCCGCCGACGCGGCCGCGGCGGGCGTGCAGGCCCTCCTGCCGAAGGAGTTCGGGTTCGCGCAGGCGGTCCGCTACCTGAAGGGCGTCCCCGGTGTGCGGGGCGGTGTGTTCGTCGTGGGAGAGCGGATCGGGCTGGCCGGCAACGTGGAGATCGCCGGGTGAAGGAGGCGAAGCCGGACGAACGGGCGCTCGCGGAGGCCGAGCTCCGGGTCGAGGAGCTCCGCGAACTCGTCAACCACCACCTGTACCGCTACCACGTCCTGGATGACCCGGAGGTCTCGGACGCCGAGTACGACGAGCTGATCGGTGGGCTCCGCGTCCTCGAGAACGACTTCCCGGAGCTGATCACGCCGGACTCGCCCACCCAGCGCGTCGGCGCCGCGCCGGCCGAGCTGTTCCGCCCGGTCCCGCACCGCGCCCCGATGCTCTCGTTGGACAACGCGTTCTCGGAAGAGGAGCTCCGGGCGTGGGGCGCACGCGTCGACCGTGGGCTGGCCGGCGCGACCCCCACGTTCGTCTGCGAGCTCAAGATCGACGGTGTCGCGTGCGCCCTGACGTACGAGGACGGGGTCCTCACGGTGGCGGCCACCCGCGGGGACGGCCGCGTGGGCGAGGACATCACGGCGAACGTTCGGACCCTGAAGTCGATCCCACGACAGCTCGACACGAAGGACACTCCGTCCGTGATCGAAGTCCGAGGAGAGGTCTACTTCCCCGTGAAGGCGTTCGAGGAGCTGAACGTCAGGCTGACCGAGGCGGGCGAGCGACCCTTCGCCAACCCGCGCAACGGCGCGGCGGGCTCGCTCCGGCAGAAGGACGCGAAGATCAGCGCATCGCGCCCGCTCCGGATGTGGGTCCACTCGTTCGGCGCCGCCGAGGGCATCACCTTCGATTCCCACTCCGCCTTCCTGGCGTGGTCCGAGAAGGTGGGGCTGCCGGTGCCGCCCACCACACACCGGACGAAGAACCTGAAGGAAGTCCTCACGTTCCTCCGGCGCTGGGAGAAGAAGCGTCATTCCCTCGACTGGGAGATCGACGGCGCCGTGATCAAGGTTGACGACGCCAAGCTCCAGCGAAGACTCGGCACAACGAGCCACGCGCCTCGGTGGGCGATCGCCTACAAGTTCCCGCCGGAGGAGCGGACGGCGCTGTTGAAGTCGATCGAGGTCCACACCGGCCGCACCGGGAAGATCACGCCGTTCGCCATCCTGGAGCCGGTGTTCGTGGGGGGCGTCACGATCACGAACGCCACGCTGCACAACGAGGACGAGACCCGGCGCAAGGACGTTCGTAAGGGCGACACCGTGATCGTGCGCCGTGCCGGCGACGTGATCCCGGAGATCGTGGGGCCGGTCCTCGCGAAGCGGCCGAAGAGTGCCCGGAAATGGAAGATGCCCAAGAACTGCCCCTCGTGCGGCACCGCGCTGGTGCGTGCCGAGGGTGAGGCGGATTGGCGGTGCCCGAACAAGGCCGGATGCCCCGATCAGTCCGTGGAGTGGCTGTTCCACTTCGCCGGGCGTGGCGCGATGGACATCGAAGGCCTCGGGTACAAGACCGGGATCGCGCTCCTCAACAAGGGCTTCATCAAGGATCCCGCCGACATCTACCGGGTGACCGACGAGCAGATGGCCGAGCTCGACGGGTTCGCCCAGAAGTCGATCGAGAACCTCCGGCGAGCGATCGACGCGTCGAAGGACCGGCCGCTCTGGCGACTGCTGGCGGGCCTCAACATCCGCCACGTCGGCTCCCACGTTGCCGAGGTCCTCGCGTCCGCGTTCCTCACGGTGGATGCGCTCGCCGCCGCGTCCGCCGACGAGATCGATGCCGTCCCCGAGATCGGCCCGGAGGTCGCCGCCACGGTCGCCGCGTGGTTCGAGGATCCCGACAACCTCGCCCTGATCGAGAAGCTCCGGGAGGCCGGCGTTCGCCTCGAGGACGAACCGCGTCCCGACGAGGGCCCGAAACCGCTCGAGGGCAAGACGATCGTGCTGACCGGAGGATTGGACACGCTGTCGAGGGACGAGGCCACCAAGCTCGCGCAGCGTGCGGGCGCGCGGGTCTCCTCGAGCGTGTCCAAGAAGACGGATTTCGTGGTGGCGGGTGAGAATCCGGGCTCGAAGCACGACCAGGCCGTGAAGCTCGGCGTCGAGATCGTCGACGAGGAGGAACTGCTCAGGCGGCTCGGCCGGACGTAGGACGAGGGGGTGGCATGGCCGGCACCGTGATCGA
>JBOGVC010000150.1:0-2910 GCA_050695275.1 Actinomycetota bacterium
CGCCGACCCGCCGCGCTCCTCACCGCGCCGACGACGCGTTCCTCGAGGTCGGCCGGCGGCTCGACCGGTGCCACGCTGTACGCCAGCGTGGCCGCGGCGCGCTGCAGCTCCGCAGCTTCCTTCCTGCAGGCTGCGCACCACTCGAGATGGCGATCGACGACCGCACGCTCGGCCTGGGGCAGGACACCCAGCGTCTGCTCGGTGAGCCGCTCGCGAACGCTCAGGCAGTTCACAGGTACTCCTTGCCCTCGTTCGCGCGCCGCACCTTGATCATCGCCGTGCGGAGTCGGGTCTTCACCGTGCCGAGAGGCGTCCCGTCGGCCTCGGAGATCTCCCGAGCGGTCAGGCCGCGGAAGTACGCACGGGTCAGCAGCCTGCGCTCCGCCTCCGTCAGTGACGCGAGCGCGCGTGTCGCCGCGTCACGCTCCTCGACCACGTCTTCCTCGTTGTCACCCGGAGCATCCGGAACCTCGTCGACCAACACGAGCGTCGGTCGGCGAGCGCCGGTCTCTCGGCGCAGACGGTCCACGGCGAGGTTGTGCGCGATCGTCATGAGCCAGGTCGAGAGGCGTCCTCGCGCCGGGTCGAATCGCGCCGCCTTCCGCCAGGCGGTGAGGAAGACGTCTTGGGCGAGCTCTTCGGCCGCCTCACGGGATCCGAGGAGACGCATCCCCAGCGAGAACACGGGCCGGCCGAACCTCGCGTAGAGGGCGCGGATCGCATCGTCGTCACCGTTGAGGAGTCCTTCCATCAGCTGCTCCTCCTCCCGGGGGAGGAGCGGGCCTTCGTGCCGAGCGTCCACTCGGGTTCCTCTCGGTATACGGAGCCGTGGGCCACCGGAGCTTGCAGTGCCTTGCCCCCGATGTTCCCACGGTTGCGCCGGGAGGGGAACCGGCCGGCCGACCACGAGGACCGCCAGAACCGCGCGGGGTAGGCTGGCGCATCACAGGAAACGACATCCGCGCAGGAGCGCCGACGGTGATCGAGAGGTCGAGGACCGCCCGAACGCTGGCCGGCGGCGTGCTCCTCGTCTCCGGGCTCCTGGCCGGGCTCCTTCCGGGCCTCGCCGATCACCCCGCGTCCGCCGCGTCAGCTCGACAGACGGCCCCGCCCGCGGTGATCCGCCTCTCGCTCGAAGGTGTGGTGGACCCGTTCGTCGCCGACTACCTGAGGGCCGGCATCGAGGGCGCCGACGATGCGGCGGCCGTCCTGCTCACGATCGACACGCCCGGCGGCCTCGACTCCTCGATGCGAGAGATCATCAAGGCGATCGAGGGCTCCGCAACCCCGGTGATCTGCTACGTCGCGCCGCGAGGTGCGCGAGCGGCCTCGGCGGGGGCGTTCATCCTGATGGCGTGCCACGTGGCTGCGATGGCGCCGGCGACGAACGTGGGAGCGTCCACCCCCGTCGGCATCGGTGGCGTCACGCTCGCGCGGAAGGTCGAGGAGGACGCGGCCGCAACCATCCGGAGCCTCGCGAACGATCGCGGACGCAACGGCGACCTCGCGGAGACATTCGTGACGGAATCGCGCAGCATCACGTCCCAGGAAGCGCTCGACGGGAACGTGATCGACCTGATCGCCCCCACCGAGCGTGACCTCCTGGCGCAGCTGGAAGGCACGGACGTCCTCCTCGCGGACGGAACCACGGCGACGCTCGAGACCACCGGCGCCCCGATCGAGGACCAACCGATGTCCCCGGGCGTCGGGTTCCTCCACGACCTGTTCGATCCGAACCTCGCCTTCATCTTCTTCTGGCTCGGCCTCGCGTTGCTCGTACTGGAGCTCATCGTTCCCGGCCACGTCTTCAGCGGCACGGTGGGGACGATCTTCCTGCTGACGGCGATCGCCTCGTTCGGGCTCTTGCCCGTACGGCTGATCGGGATCGCGCTGCTCGTCGCCTCCGTCGTCTTCTTCGTGATCGAGCTGAAGATGCCCGGTCTCGGGATCTGGTCGCTGGCGGGCATCGCGTCGCTGATCCTCGGCGGACTCGTCCTGTTCGATCCCGCGGGCGGGGTTCGCGTCTCGCCGTTCGCGATCGTGCCGGTCGCGGCCTTCATGGCGCTGTTCTTCGGGTTCGTGGTGTCGAAGGCGCTGGCGATGCGGCATCTCCCGGCCGCACAAGGACCCGAGGCGATCGTCGGTCGCGAGGGCGTCGTGCTCCCGGGCGGCCTCGATCCGGAAGGCGTCGTGCGGGTGGCCGCCGAAGAGTGGAAGGCCACCTCGGCGACGGGGCTCATCCCCGAGGGTTCGAGGATCCGCGTGGTGAGGCTCGACGGGTTGGTGCTCACCGTCGAGCCCGTGGCACCCGAGCACGCGCCCACCGGCGGCGTCCTGCCGGCCCGAGGGGGGAAGACCTGATGGACTTCACGGATCCCGCGTTCATCGGCGTAGCCGTCGCTGTGTTCCTCGTGATCCTGTTCCTAGCCAACGCGATCCGCATCGTGCCCGAGTTCCAGCGGCTGGTCGTCTTCCGGCTGGGGCGCTTGCTCGGCGTGAAGGGACCGGGACTGATCCTGCTGATCCCGATCGTCGACAAGGGCGTGAAGGTCGACCTCCGGGAGTTCTACCTGGAGATCCCGAGGCAGGACTCGATCACGAAGGACAACGCGCCGATCGCCGTGGACTTCATCACGTTCTACAAGGTCGTCGACCCTGCGATGAGCGTCGTGCAGGTGGGCAACTTCGCCGGGGCGGCGCAGGCGCTCGCCTCCACCACGCTGCGAGCGGTGATCGGAGACATCCCGCTCGACGACGTGCTGGCGAAGCGGGACGAGATCAACCAGATCCTGCGCGCGAAGCTCGACGAGGTTACGGAGCGGTGGGGTGTGAAGGTCACGAACGTCGAGATCCGAGAGATCATCCCGCCCCCGGGTGTGCAGGAGGCCATGACACGGCAGATGTCCGCCG
>JBOGVC010000151.1:0-2684 GCA_050695275.1 Actinomycetota bacterium
GTGATCAAGAAGTTCGGTGACGACCGGGCGAGCCAGCTCGCAGCGCTGATCGCCTACTACGGGTTCTTCTCGTTGTTCCCGCTCCTGCTGCTGTTCGCGACGGGCGTGGCGATCGTGGTCCGGGACGACGCCGCCCTCCGCAACCGCCTTTTCGAGTCTGCCCTCGATCAGTTCCCGGTCGTCGGCACGCGGATCGGTGAGAGCGTTCGCGAGCTCACGGGATCGTCGTACGCGTTACTGATCGGCGCGATCGGCGCCCTGTGGTCGGGGACGGCCGTCGTGGCCGCCGCTCAGCAGGCCATGGACGACGTATGGGACGTTCCCCGTGTCGAGCGACCCGGTCTGCACATCCGCCTCCTCCGCGCCGTGATGCTGCTCGCGGTGTTCGGCGCGTCGATCGTGTTGTCGACGTTCCTCGCCGGAACCGGAGCCGAGACGGGATGGAACGCGGCGGCGCTGAAGATCCTCTCGCTTGTGGGCACCGTGCTCGTGTCGACGGCGGTGTTCGCCTTCGCCTACCGGGTGCTCACCGTTGCGAAGGTGCAGTGGCGTGACGTCGTCCCCGGAGCGGTCGTCGCGTCGGTGGCGTGGACGATCCTGCTGATGCTCGGGGGCTGGATCGTCGACCGGCACATCCGGAACGCGTCACAGGTCTACGGTTTCTTCGCGATCGTGATCGGGCTCCTCGCGTGGATCTCTCTGGCCGCCCAACTGTTCCTGTTCGCAGCGGAGATCAACGTTGTTCGGGCGCGCCGTCTGTGGCCTCGCTCGCTCGCCGTCCCTCCGCTCGGCAGCGAGGATCGGGAGGTGCTCGCGGATCAGGTGCAAGAGGAACGGGTGCGGCCGGAGGAGCAGGTCGACGTCACGTTCGTGGAACCGAGCGGGGACGATCGGCGATGAGCGCGCTCAAGCGCGTGCGATGGACCTCCCCGGGGATCTCTCGACGGCGGCAGGGTCGTGGCTTCACGTACCTGCACCCGAACGGGCAGCCCGTCCGGGACGAGGCCACGCGCGAGCGCATCCACGCGCTGGCCATCCCCCCGGCCTGGGAGGACGTGTGGGTGTGCCCGGACGATCGCGGGCACCTCCAAGCGGTCGGCACCGACGCGGCGGGGCGTCGGCAGTACCTGTACCACGAGGATTGGCGGGCCCGCCGTGATCGTCAGAAGTACGATCGCGTCCTCCGTCTGGCTCGGCGACTCCCCGCGATGCGGCGGATCTGCAACCGAGACATCGTGTCACCCGGGCTCACGCGCGAGCGGGCCTTGGCCGGTGCGGTCCGGCTCCTCGACCTCGGATCCTTCAGGATCGGATCGGAGACCTACACGGAGGAGAACGGCTCGTACGGTCTGGCGACGATCCGCCGCGATCACGTGCGCGTGCGCGGCGACGAGGTGCGGTTCGACTTCTCGGCCAAGGGCGGCCAGCGCCGGATCCAGGCGATCGAGGATCAGGCGCTCGCCCGCCTGACGCGTGCATTGCTGCGACGCAAGGGCGGGGGACGGGAGCTCCTGGCGTTCCGCGACGGGGCCACATGGCGGGACGTCCGGTCGGAGGACATCAACGGCTACCTCAAGGACCTCGCACGCGAGGACATCTCGGCCAAGGACTTCCGGACGTGGCACGCGACCGTGCTGACCGCCGCACTCCTCGCTTCGCAGGAGGAAGGGCTCAGGTCCGTCACGTCACGCAAGCGCGTGGTGTCCTCGGTCGTGAAAGAGGTCGCCGAGGTGCTCGGGAACACCCCGGCGGTGTGCCGGGCGTCCTACATCGATCCCCGCGTCATCGATCGGTTCCTGAACGGAGAGACGATCGCGCTGCCCCGAGGCGGGGATCTGACGGATGACCGGGTCAGGGCAGCGGTGGAATCGCGAGTGCTCGACCTCCTGGAACCGGAGTCCGCTCGCCGCCGCCGTGCGGCCTGAGGTCGACGTTCAAGTTCCGAGCCGAAGTTCCGACATCTTTCGGTATGGAGCGGCAGACATCCGGGTACGGAACAGACATGCAGACTCGTGACGACGACGACGGGTTACGAAGCGAGGTCGGGCAGACGCTCGCCTTGTTCGGGATGAGCTTGGCGGTGGTGCTCGTCGGCCTCATCGTGGGCTTGGGTCTCTAGGACCCGGCTCGAACCCGGGATGTGGTCCTCGCCTCACGGAGCTGGGGCGCAAGGATTCGAACCTCGACTACCAGGGCCAGAACCTGTCGTGCTGCCGTTACACCACGCCCCAGGGTCGAGTCAGTCTACCGGAGGGCCTGTCGGTCCCCCGGCAGCTCCTGATCCGACGCCGCCGCGCCCCTGTCGGCCGAAAGGCCTCCCGCGCAGGCGCGGTTGACCCTTTCGACCCGCGTTCGGTACGTTCGGAAGCAACCACGACGACCCCTGGAGGGAGCATCGATGAACAAGGGCGGCCTGGTCACGGAGGTATCGAAGAGGACGGGCCTGAGCAAGGCCGAGGTCGGCCGCGTGATCGACGCGACGATCGAGACCGTCCGCGAGACCGTGGTGGAGGGCGACCGAGTCACCCTCGCGGACTTCGGCACCTTCGAGCGGAAGCACCGGAACCGTCGGATCGCCCGCAACCCCCGGCGTCCCGACGTCCCGATCGTCGTTCCGGAGCGGGATCTCCCGGCGTTCACCCCCGGGAAAGAGTTCCGGCACCAGGTCCTCGGCAACAACGACC
>JBOGVC010000152.1:0-10163 GCA_050695275.1 Actinomycetota bacterium
GCCGCCGCCCGCGCAGCGGGCGGCGGCCCGCCCGTTCAGTCGGTTCCGATGCCGTGGAGGCGGCGGCACGCGTCACCGAGGACGAGCCGTCCCAGCGCGACGGCATCGTCGACCGAGACGTAGTCACGGTCCACGAACGTCCCCAAGACACGCTGGAGCGCGGATCGCGCGAGGAGCGCGGAGGCCCAGAACGCCTCGGGCTCGCCGGCTTCGTCCGAGCCGTACAGGAGCTTGGCGGCCGGGACCGTCCCCACCAGCATCTCGAGCGCCCACTCGACCTGTCCCCATCCCCAGGGGATCAGCTCGGACAGCTCGAGGTAGACGTTCGGCAGGACGGACGCGACGTAGGCGGCCTCGCGGACCCACGGGTAGCCCGAGTGCACGAGGACGACCGGTTGATCTTGCACGTCGACGAGGAGCGGGAAGATCGACTCCGGGCGTGCGTACGTGAGGTTGATGTCGGGATCGCCGCCCCCGCAGTGGAAATGGAACGGTCGGTCGTTCGCCTTCGCGACCGCGAGCGTCCGGTGGATCAGGAAGTCGCGGACCGGCTTGGCGTGCTCCCTCGTCTCGGCCCAGCCGTCGGCCCGCCACCGCTCGAACCCGTTCAGGGCGGTCGACGCGTCGGGGTCGCCGATGTCGAGCCCGGTCCGATAGGCCACGATCGACTTGTACGCCACGCAGTTCGGGTCGCTCGCGGCGCGTTCCGCTTCGTCTTCGACGCCGGAGACGAGATCGTCGAAGGACCCGCCCCGATGCTGCAGGATCCACGGTTCGAGGCGGGTCACGCGGTGCACCGTGACGCCGATCGTCTCCGCGAACTCCTCGGCAGGGATCGGCGGCTGGGGGTATCCCTCGTCCGAGAGGACGGCCACGACCCCCGCGGCCTCCAGCAGCCCCCTCGTGTACGCGACGGCATCGGCCTTCACGGCTGCGTCCCGTGCAGCCGTGACCGCCTCGCGCGTCGGCTCGCATCCGAGGTGCGCCGCCAGCCACCGGCGGAGCGCGAGGGCGTAGACCGTGGAATCCGTGAACGCGTCTGCGACCGGCCACAGCTCGGGGTGCATCTGAGAGGAGGACAGGAACGACTCCCCGAGGAACATCGCGCGCGTGTCGAACCCTTCGGCGCCCTTCGCGACGAGATCCGCGAGCCGGTACGGGTGGGTATGGGCGTCGACGATGCCGATGCCCGAGAGATCCACGTCGGTCATCAGTACCGCCACCGATGGGCGCGGACGACGTCCTCGGGATCCTGGCCCTCGAAGGTGTCGCGCTCCGCTCGCCGGGTCGCCAGGAACGAGTCGAACAGCACGTCGCCCATCGACTCGCGGAGCACCGAGGACTTCTCGAGCTCGCGGATCGCGGCCCCGAGCGAGTCGGGCAACCGCCTGATGCCCAGCGACCGACGCGTGCGGGCGGGGATCGACGCGGGATCGTCGACGACGGGCTCGGGGAGCGAGAGCGTGCGTTCGAGTCCGTCGATCCCGGCGGCCACGATCGCGCCGAGCGCCAGGTAGGGGTTCGCCGCCGGGTCCATGGACTTGACCTCCAGATTGGCCGCATCAGGTCGGCTCCCGGTCATGCCGGTCACGAATCGGAGGGCCGCCTCGCGGTTCTCCCGTCCCCAGCAGGCCCAGGGGCCGCTCCAGCGGTGGGGTTGGAGCCGCTCGTAGCTCGGGACCGACGGAGCGGTGATCGCGGTGAGCGCGGGGAGTGCTTCGAGCACTCCGGCCGTGAACGCCTCGGCCTCGCGTGTCATGCCTTCGGGACCTCGTCCTCCCTGGAACAGGTTCTTCCGTTTCCGATCCCACAGGCTGAGGTGCAGATGGTTCCCGTTCCCGACGCGCCCCGCGAAGACGACCGGCGCGAACGACACGGCGAAGCCATGGGTGCGCGCCACGGCCCGGATCGTGTGGCGCACGACGAGGTGGGTGTCCGCCGCGGCGATCCCGACGCCGTGCGGCACCGACAGCTCGAGCTGTCCGGTCGAGTACTCCGGGTGGAACTGCATCACGCCCGTCCCCTGCCCCTCGAACGCTCGGATCAGCGCCGTCGCGAACGGCTCGACGTCGGCGAGCGCGATCGCGCCGTACGCCGGCCCGGTGTGGGCCGGTGTCGGTTCCGCTTCGTCGGGACCCGGCGTGGCGCGATGGCCGAGGAAGAACTCGATCTCGTAGCCGCCCCGGAGCTCGAGTCCGTGGCCGGCGAGGCGCCCCAGCATCGAACGCGCGAACGTGCGGGGGCAGCCGGGGTACGGGTCGCCCTCCTGGTCGAGCTGGTCCACCGGTGCGAGTGCCCATCCCGGGCTCGCGGCGAGCGCGACCGTCTGGGCCGGATCCGGCATCAGTCGCGTGTCGCCGGTCGGTCCGCCGATGTGCGGCGAGGACGTGATCTGGTCGTCGACCTGGAAGACGGTGAAGACCGGAGACAGGCCGATCCCGAACCGAACCGCCTCCTCGAACCGCCGGAGGGGGATGGTCTTCACCAGGGTGACGCCCGAGTTGATCACGATCGCGAGCGCGACGGCATCGACGCCGGAGGCGGCGAGTCGTCGCGCGGTCTCGGCGGGAGCTCCGCCGCCGCTCTTCGACCGCCCGCCGGACGCCGCCATCGGACCTAGAACAGCTCCAGGTACTCCGTGCGCTCCCAGTCCGACACGGAGTCCTGATACCGGGACAGCTCGTACCGACGCATCCGCGAGTAGGCCGTCACGAAGTCCTCGCCGAGGAACTCCGTCGCGACAGGATCCTGTTCGAGCGCATCGAGCGACTCCTCGAGGGCGATCGGGAGCTTCTCGAAGGAATCGTCCTCCTCGGCGGGGATGCCCGGCTTGGACGGCTCGGGGACCGGCAGCCCGTCCTCGATCCCGCGGAGTCCGGCCTGCAGGAGCGCGGCGCTCACGAGGTACGGGTTCGAGAGCGCGGACGGGGCCCGGTACTCGACGTGCTTGTTCGCCGCGCTTCCCCCTTTCACGCGCACGAGGGCGGAGCGATCCTCCAGCCCCCACGAGATGTTCGAAGGGCTGAACGTGTGCGGGCGCCGACGGCGCAGGCAGTTCACGGTCGGCGCGATCACGGCGTCGACCACGCGTGCGTACCGGAGCTGTCCGGCGATGAACGACCGGCACGCATCCGTCATCCCCTGGGGATCGTCCGCGTCGCCGAACGCGTTCTCTCCCGAGTCCGCGTGCAGCAGGGAGATGTGCGTGTGGCATCCGCTCCCGGCGGAGTCGGCCGACGGCTTCGTCATGAACGTCGCGAGATAGCCGTCCTGCTTCGCGATCTCCTTCACGCCGTTCTTGAACGTGAACGCGTTGTCCGGACCGGCGAGCCCGCGACCCGGCGCGAAGTTGATCTCCCACTGCGATCCGGCGTACTCGCAGTTCGCCGTGATGATGTCGACGCCGACCTGCGGCATCTCATCGAGGATCCGGCGGATCGTCGGCACGTAGTCGTTCCGGAGCGTGTTGAAGATGTGGTACCCGGAGAACAGCGGCTCGTGCGTGTCGCCGGTGAGGAGATAGAACTCGAACTCGGATCCGAGCAGCGGCTCGTACCCCATCGAGCGAGCCTTCTCGAGGGCTTGCCGGAAGACGTGTCGGGGTGTCGCGGCCAGGGGCGTCCCGTCGTACCACTGGGCGTCGCAGATTAGCCGCGCCGTCCGGTCCGCCCACGGCAGCACCTGGGCGGACTCCGGGTCCGGGAAGAGCAGCTGGTCGCCGTAGCCTCGCTCCTCGTGATACAGGGTGCCGCCGACCACGTCCGAGCGGGAGTCGAGCACGCTCGTCCCGCCGTACATGTTCAGGCCGCGCTCGGCGTAGTCGACGGCGTGCGCGATCGGGATCGTCTTCGACCGTGAGATGCCGTGCATATCGGGAAGCTCGAACCGGACGAACGCGATGCCCTGCTTCTGCCAGCTCTCCAGGATCCCCTTCACGTCGGTCATCGATCGGCTCCTCTCGACGCGGGTGCTCCGAGCCTCGCACGCTCCGGACCGCGCGGTGCCCGGAGTGGTGGGTTATACCGTGGCAGCGTGCTGGCTCGCAACGGATGAGCGTTCCGCGGCGTCCGGGCGCGGCGTGCCGTACGCTACTGCGGCCGAGCCGGGGACGGTACCCGGGAGGTTCGATCCGAAGGGAGTTCGGGTTGGGGCAGACGGCGATCGAGAGCGACCGCACACACGTCCTCCCGCTGGAGTTCGGACGCGCGATGCCGATCGCCGTACGCGGGGACGGTGTGTGGATCGAGGACGCGGCGGGTCGCCGGTACCTCGACGCGATGAGCGGCGGCTCGATGGCCGCGACGCTGGGGCACGGCAGGCGCGACATCATCGCCGCCGCGCGAGCCCAGGCGGAGACGCTGGCGTTCGTACACAACGAGCGCCTCACGAATCCCGCCCAGGAGCGGCTCGCGGAGGAGCTCGTCGGTGTCGCGCCCGAGAGGTTCACCCGCGCGCGGTTCACGGTGAGCGGCGCCGACGCGAACGAGATGGCGATCCAGATCGCCCGTAGCTATCACCTCGAACGCGGGGACACGGACCGATGGCAGGTGATCTCTCCCGCCCAGGCGTACCACGGACCGACGATGGAGACGCTGGCGCTGACCGGTCGTCCCGGCATGCACGGTCCGTTCGGTCCCTACCTGCCCCGCCATCTCCACATCCCCCCGAGCACGTGGCGATTCGACCCCTCCGGCGAGGCCGCCCTCGAGGCGTTGGATGCGGCACTGGAGGAGGCGGGTCCGGAGAACGTGTCCGCGTACTTCTGCGAAGCGATCAGCGCCGCGGCGCTCCCGGGGTACACGCCGCCCGTCCGGTTCTGGGAAGGACTCGCGGAGCGGCGCGACCGCCACGGGTTCCTCGTCTGCTTCGACGAGGTGGTCACCGGGGTGGGCCGGACCGGGCGTTGGTTCGCGGGAGCGGCCACCGCCTGCGAGCCCGACATCATCGCGACCGCCAAGGGGCTCGGGGCGGGCTATGCGGCGATCGGGGCCGTCCTGGTCCGCGAGCACGTGTACGAGGCGTTCGCTCAGGGCTCGCGCCGGTTCACCCTCGGGCACACCTGGGACGGCGCCCCGCTCGCGTGCGCCGTGGGGCTCGCGGTGCTCGAGGCGATGCGCACCGAGGGACTGGTGGAGCGCGTGCACGATCGTGGCGCCCAGCTCCTTCGCGAGCTCACGGATGCGATCTCGGACGTCCCGCTCGTCCGCGAGGTCCGGGGCCACGGGTACCTGCTCGGCGTGTCGTTCGTCGATCCGCGCGACGGCGACTCGTTCCTGCCGCCGGACCTCCGGCTCGGCGCCCGGATCGACGCGGCGGCCTTCGACCGCGAGCTGATCGTCCTCTCGACCCAGCCCACACGCGACGGCTACGCCGGCGACCAGACGCTGTTCGCTCCCGCCTTCACCGCGACCGACGAGGAGCTCGGTGAGATGGTGTCCCGCTTCGCGGACGTCGTTCGGGGGGTCGCGAACGACGTCGAGCCTGAGCTGGCCCGCGCCGAGCCCATCGCCTCGACCTCGATCGGAGGGGCTCGATGAGCGGCGCAGAGCGTGAGAGCCCACGACTGCGTGCGTTGATCCTCCAGCACGAGGAACCGTCCCCACCGGGGTACGTCACCGAGTGGCTGGCGGAGCACGATGCCGCGGTGGACGTCTTCCGGATCGACGAGGACGACCGCGTGGTCGATCCCACCGAGTACGACCTGATCGTCTCGCTCGGCTCGGAGTTCGCGGCGTTCGACGATTCGAAGCCGTTCGTCCGCCGTGAGGCAGAGCTGATGGGGACCGCGGTCGAGGCCGACGTCCCGGTGCTCGGGCTCTGCTTCGGAGGCCAGATGCTGGCGCGGGTGCTGGGGGCCCAGCTCTTCCGCGGCGAGCGATCGGAGATCGGCTGGCTGCCCGTGCGGAGCACGGATCCGGAGCTCGTGCCCGACGGGCCGTGGTTCCAGTGGCACTTCGACTCCTTCACGGTCCCACCGGCCGCGACGCTGATCGCGGAGTCGGACGTCGGGCCGCAGGCGTTCGTCGCCGGCCGGAGCCTGGGCCTGCAGTTCCACCCGGAGGTGACGACGCAGATCATGGACGACTGGGTCCGCGCCTATCGCCACGAGCTCGACGGCGACGGGGTCGATCCGGACGACCTCCTCGAGGAGACGGGGCGCCTGGCGGATGAGAACCGGCGGAACGCGTGGCGGCTCTTCGACCGCTTCCTCCGGGACGTGGCCCGTCTCCCCGATGCCGATGCGGCGTCCGGGGTCGACCGGCGCACCGGCTGAGGGAGGTGGGTATGGCGCTGGGGATCCGATCCGACGAGACCCACGTCTTCCCGCGGTTCCTCGATCTCGCGGCCCCCAGCATCGATCGCGGCGACGGCGTCTGGCTGACGACGACCGACGGGCGCCGGATCCTCGACGCATGTTCGGGCGGCGCGATGGTCTCGTGCCTCGGGTCGGGCGTGCCGGAGATCGTCGAGGCCGCTGCACAGCAGGCGGAACGTCTCTCGTACTTCTACAACCATCACTTCACGAGCGAGCCGCAGGAGCGCCTGGCCGATCGCCTGCTGGAGGTGGTCGCACCGGGGATGGCTCGGGTCCGGCTGGTCTCCGGAGGCTCCGAAGCGAACGAGACCGCGTTGCAGCTCGCTCGGCTGTATCACGTCGAGCGGGGGGACGCGGATCGGTGGCGCGTCATCTCCCAGGCGCAGGCCTACCACGGCTCGACGATGGGGACGCTGGCGCTCACCGGCCGTCGGGCGCTCAAGGGGCCGTACGAGCCGTACCTGGCGTCGCACCTCCACATCCCGCCCTCGACCTGGCGCACCGACCCGACCGGTGAGGCGGCCCTCGCCGATCTCGATCGGCTCCTCGAGGAGGCCGGGCCGGAGACGATCGCCGCGTTCTTCTGCGAACCCGTGGGCGCTGCGGCCCTGCCGGGCGCCGCTCCGCCGGATCGCTTCTGGGACGGCCTCGAGGAACGCCGGGCCGAACACGGGTTCCTGATCTGCTTCGACGAGGTCGTGACCGGCATCGGTCGGGTGGGGACCTGGCTCGCCGCGGATCAGCTCGGCATCGAGCCCGACATCGTGGCGATCGGGAAGGGTCTCGGCGCTGGGTACGCCCCGCTCGGAGCCGCCCTGTGCCGCCAGCACGTGTACGACGCGATCGATCGCGGGTCGCGCGAGTTCGACCTGGGCCACACCTGGGACGGCGCGCCCCTGTCCTCGGCGGTCGGCCTGGCCGTCCTCGATGTGCTCGTCGAGAGGGGCCTGATCGACCGGGTCCGCGAACGCGGGCCGCGTCTCCGGGACGAGCTCGAGGCCGCGCTCGAAGGCTTCGACATCGTCCGCGAGGTCCGCGGCCGAGGTTTCCTCCTCGGCGTGGAGCTCGTGGATCCGCGGGACGGCGAGTCGTTCCTGCCCGTCGACCTCGACGTGGCCTCGCTCGTCGACGACACCGCGTTCGAGCACGGGCTGCTCGTCACGTCCACGCATCCCCAGGCGGACGGATACGCGGGAGACCAGATCCTCCTCGCGCCTGCCTACGTGACCACGGACGAGGAGCTCGCGGAGATCGTGGATCGGCTCCGAGCGACGATCGCGTCGGCACAGGAGTCGATCGGGGCCGCGTTGTCAGCCGCGGGCACCGGATGAGCTCCGCGGCGTCCCTCGGCGAGGAGTTCGTCCTCCTCGCGATCCCCGACATGAACGGGTCGCTCCGGGGCAAGGCGCTCCGTCCTGCCGCGTTCGACGCGGCGGTCCGGCACGGGACCGTGATGACGGACCTGATCCTCGGACTGGACCCGGTGGACACGCCGATCACCGACTACGAGCGGTTCGGGATCCGCACCGGCGCGGCCGACCTGCTCGTGACACCCGACGACGAGACGCTGCGCGATCTGACGTGGCGGCCCGGCTGGCGGATCTGTTTCGCCACGCCCACCTGGCCCGACGGGAGTCCGTGCGACTTCGCCTCGCGGGAGGTGTTCCGGGGGGTCGCCGGCGACGTGGCGTCGCTCGGCTACGACGTGATGGCGGCGATCGAGTACGAGGTGCGCATCTGGGACGAGCACGGTGCGCCGCTCTCGAGCGGGATCAGCTACAGCCTGAACGAGATCGGGCGCTACGACCGGTTCGTCGACGCGCTCGTGGGAGCCCTCCGGGCGCTCGACGTGGAGCTCTCCGCGGTGCACACGGAGGCCGGGCCGGGCCTCCTCGAGCTGAACCTGGCGCCGGGGCGGGGACTCGCTGCGGCCGACGGCGCGGCCCTGGCGAAGTTCGCGACGAAGCAGGTGGCGGCCACGATGGGGCTCCGCGCGAGCTTCCTCGCGAAGACCGTGTCGGGCGAGGAAGGGTCGAGCGGGCACGTCCACTTCTCCTGCTGGGACGGGGAGACGAACGTGTTCGCCGGCTCCGCGGCCGACGACCAGCTCCCCGATCCGCTCGCCGGCGCGATCGCGGGCGTCCTCGAGCATCTCCCCGCGGCCTCGCTGCTGCTGAATCCGACGATCAACTCGTACAAGCGGCTCGTCCCCGGCTGGTTCGCGCCGATCAACGCGACCTGGGGCTACGAGAACCGGTCGTGCGCCGTCCGTGCGATCCGCTCGGCCCGACCCGAGCTCTGGCGGTTCGAATGCCGGCGCCCGGGCGCTGACGCCAACCCGTACCTCGCCCTCGCAGCGATCGCCGCCTCGGCGGCCGACGGGATCAAGCGCAACGCCAAGCTCCCGGACCCGATCGAAGGAGACGCGTACGCCCGGGACGATCTACCGGCGCTCCCCGGTTCCCTCGAGGCGGCGATCGCGGCGTTCGGGGAGGATGAGGCCTTGCAGCGCGCGATGGGCATCGGGTTCTGCGACTACTACGTGACGTCCCGCGCCTGGGAGCTCAAGGCGTGGCGAGAGACGGTGACCGACTGGGAGCGCGACCGCTACGACCGATCCGTTTAGGAGGAGCGGTCACTCCTCGCTGAAGTAGACGTTCTTCACCTCGGTGTAGAGCGCCGCCGCGTGCATCCCCATCTCGCGGCCGAGTCCGCTCTGCTTGAAGCCGCCGAACGGCGCCTCGGTGAACACGCTGCTCGAGGAGTTCACGCTGATCACGCCGGTGCGGATCCCCTTCGCCACGCGGATCGCCCGGCCGATGTCGCGCGTCCACACCGAGCCTGACAGCCCGTACGGCGTGTCGTTCGCGAGGCGGATCGCCTCCTCCTCGGTGTCGAACGGCAGGATGCAGACGACCGGTCCGAAGATCTCCTCCCGTGCGACGCGCCAGGAATTGTCGACGTCGGCCAGGACCGCAGGTCGGAGGTAGAACCCATCTCCCTCGGGCACGTCTCCGCCGGTCACCAAACGCCCGCCCTCCTCCTGCCCGATCGCGAGGTAGTCGAGCGAGGTCTGGCGCTGCCCCTGACTGATCAGCGGACCCATCTCGGTGGTCTCGTCGAGTGGCTCGCCGAGGGCGATCGCCTCGGTCGCCTTCGAGAACCGCTCGACGTACTCGTCGTAGATCGAGCGTTGGACGAACTGCCGCGAGCGAGCGCAACAATCCTGTCCCGCGTTGTCGAAGACCGACCACAGTGATTTCGGGATCGCGACGTCGAGATCGGCGTCGTCGAACACGACGTTGGCGGACTTCCCACCGAGCTCCAGAGACACCCGCGTGATGTTGGCCGCCGCCGCCTCCATCACCTGCTTGCCGACCTCCGTGGAGCCCGTGAAGCCGATCTTCGCGACGCGTGGGTCGGCGATCAGCGCCGCGGCGGTCGTGGCACCCGGGCCGGGCAACACGCTCAGCGTCCCCTCGGGGAGGCCAGCCTCCATCAGGATGTCCGCGATCGCGAGGGCGGTCAGCGGCGTCTGCGACGCGGGCTTCAGGACCGCGGTGTTCCCACACGCCAGCGCCGGTGCGACCTTCCAGTTCGCGATCACGGCCGGGAAGTTCCACGGGCTGATGAGGACACAGGGCCCAACGGGCTCGCGGAGCGTCACGTCGAGCCCGGGCGGGACGATCGGGATCGTCTCTCCGAAGATCTTGTTGGCCGCGCCGCCCCAGTACTCGTAGGTGTTGGCCACGATGTCGACCTCGGCGCGTGCCCCGCCGATCGGCTTCCCACCGTTGCGGGCCTCGAGTGCGGCGAGGTCCTCCTGCTTCTCCCTGATCAGGAACGA
>JBOGVC010000153.1:0-7738 GCA_050695275.1 Actinomycetota bacterium
CTCCCCTTCCGCGACCGGACGTTCGACGTCGTGATGGGGAACTTCGTCCTGGCGCACTTCGTGAAGGTGGAGACGGCGTTGTTCGACGTCCGCCGCGTGCTGCGACCGGACGGGAGGGTGGGGTTCACGGCCTGGGCCGACGGCAAGGACGCGTTCCAGGACGCGTGGCTCGAACTCGTGGAGAACGTGGTGCCGCGGGACATGCTGGCACCGGCCTATTCGGCCGCCGCCCCCGGACACGAACGCCTGAAGCATCCCGAGGCGATCGTGGAGACCCTCCGCCAAGCGGGGTTCCGGCGGGTCCGGACCGAGCGGAAGCGATACCAGTGGACCTACACGCGCGACGAGTTCGTCGAAGGGCTCGGCACGTGGACCGTGGGTCGCTTCGTCCGCAAGATGCTCGGCGAGGACGGGTGGGCGTCGCTGATCGAGCGCACACGCTCGGTGTTCGCGGATCGTTTCCCGGATCCGCTGAACGACTTCCGTGACGTGATCGTCGCGGTCGGTGCCCTCCCGGGCTGAGATCAGCTGAGGTCGAGGACCCGGAACTCCTCGGCGTGCTGGACGCCGATCTTCTCCCCCGCCTCGACCGCGTCCTTCCCCAGGAACTCCTCGAAGAAGCGGATCCCCTCCTCGAGCTGGCTGGGGTGCTTCGCGAGGGCGTCCACCTTCGTCGCGAGGAAGCCGGTGATGTCCTCCACGTGGTTCGGCTCGTGCGTCCACCCGAGCCAGATGTCGAACACGTTCTGCACCTGCAGGTCGTCCAGCTGCTCGGGGAAGAAGTGCGGATTGCCGCTCCCGGGGTAGGAAGCATCGAGCGCGACGAAGCCCGAGACGCGATGGTCCGAGTGGTTGTAGTACCGATTCTCGAAGAACACCGTGGTCGGATCGCAGGCGACGACCGTCTCGGCCCTGACCTCGCGGATCCGGCGGACGACCCCTCCACGAACCTCCTCCGAGTTCTCGAGCTCGCTGTCGTGGACCGACCCGACCTGGACGCTCGTCAGGCCCAGGACCCGCGCGGCCTCCTCGGTCTCCCGCAGCCGCGTCGCCGCCAGCTCCGCTCGATCCAGCTCCGGGTCCTGCGAGCCGCGATCACCGTTGGTGAGGATCAACAGGTGTACCTCGCGTCCGGCGGCGGCCCACTTCGCGAGGATGCCCCCGGCGCAGATCTCCGCGTCGTCGGGGTGGGCGAAGACACCGAGGACCGGCCCCGTCCGCGGCGCGGACTCGCCCTGGCTCACGCCGCTCGGTCGAGCACGAACCGAACGAGCGCCCGGACGGGGACGCCCGTGGCGCCCTTCGGACCGAGGTCGTTGCCCTTCTCGGAGAAGGCCGGACCGGCGATGTCGAGGTGCACCCAGGGGACATCGCCCACGAACTCCGCGAGGAACCACGCGGCCGTGATCGCACCGCCCCAACGGTCGCCGATGTTCTTGATGTCGGCGATGTTGGAGTCGATCAGGCGGCGGTACTCCTGGTGCAGCGGGAGCGGCCAGATCCAGTCGCCGGTCGACCGGCCGGCCTTCACGATCTCATCCACCAGCGCATCATCGTTGCCCATCGCCCCCGTGATGTCCGTGCCGAGCGCGACCATGCACGCGCCGGTGAGCGTCGCGGTGTCGATGATGCACACCGGCTTCTTCTCGGCGAGCAGCGCCAAGGCGTCGGCGAGGATCAGTCGCCCCTCGGCGTCGGTGTTCAGAACCTCCGAGGTCTTCCCTCCGTAATGGCGGATCACGTCGCCGGGCTTCTGCGCCGCGCCGCCCGGCATGTTCTCCGCCGACGGGATCGCGGCGACGACGTTGATCTTCGGCTTCAGCCGCGCGATCGCCTTCATCGTGGCGAGGATCGACGCCGCGCCGCCCATGTCGATCTTCATGGTCTCCATGCCCTTCGCGTCCTTGATCGACAGACCGCCGGAGTCGAACGCGATCCCCTTGCCGGTCAGGGCGATGGGGGTGGAAGCGCCGTCTCCCTTGTAGGTCAGCTCGATCAGGCGAGGCGGGTTCACGCTCCCCTGCCCCACACCCAGGATCCCGCCGAAGCCTCGCTTCTTCAGCTCGGCCTCCGTCCATACCTTGCAGGTCAGCCCTTCCGCCTTCGCCATCGCCTGCGCCTCCCGGGCGAGCGCGGCGGGAGGGAGATCGCCGGCGGGGGTGTTCACCAGGTCGCGCGCCCACGACACCGCATCGACGAGGACCTCGGCGCGGCGGGCGGCCTGGCGGCCGGCCTTCGCGTCGGATCTGCGGGTCCCAACCAGGGTGACCTTCTTGAGCGGGGCGTGCTCGTTCTTCGACTTGTACCGGTCGAAGCGGTAGCCACCCAGTCCGAGCCCTTCCGCGGCGGCCTGGACCAGGTCCCCGGTCTCACCCTTCACCGCTTGCGGGAACGTCGTCGCCGCGTGCCCGAACCGGGCGACCGAGGAGGCGACCCGGCCCAGCGCCTTCCGCATCGCGGCGGCGTCGAAGTTCCGGCGCTCACCGACGCCGTGGAGCATCACGGCGCCGGCGGCGAACCGATCGCCGTTCCGCTTGGTGACCAAAAGGGACTCACCCTTCTTGCCGGTGAGCTTCGCGTCCTTGTACGCCTGTTGGAGACCGGTCTCCTTGACACCGGGACCGAACTCCGGCCCCTGGAAGACCGGCAGGATCAGGACCCCCGCCTTCACCTCCGCCGGTGCATCCGTGGAGAACGAGAACGTGGTCACAGCGCGCAGCCTCCTTCGTCAGGCCTAAAGCAGAAGCGGCAGTGTAGCCAGCGAACGCAACAGCGGACATCGGTACCCTGGCGCCGTGAAGACCCTCGACATCCGGGACCTGGTGGCGTTCTCCGACGACGAGCCGCGTCGACGGACGCTGCTGGAAGGCGCGCACCTCTGGTCCGAGGTGATCTGCCTCCAGGGGTCGCAGGGCATCGGGCCGGTCCGCGACGACGGCGCGGACGGGATCCTCGTGGTGCTCGCCGGCGAGGTGGCGACACAGGTCGGGAAGGGGCGGGCTCGGATGAAGCAGTGGGAGGCCGTCGACGTGCCGGCCGGACAGGAACTGACCGTGCGCAACGCCTCCGAGGAACCGTCCGTCGTGCTGCTCGTGGTCGCGCCGCCACCGGAGGCATGAGGGGACCGGCCTCCCTCGGACGGCGAGGCTAGGCTTCCGCGATGGCACGTGGGGCGGCGGTGGCGGCGACGCTCGCGACCGCCCGAGGTCCGCTCCCCGCGAGAGGCGTCGCCGCCACCGCCGCGGTCTTCTCGCCGGGCGGTGTGGCCTGGGACGACGACGGGATCGTGACGTTCGTCGGCGACGCAGACGACCTTCCGTCGGAGCCCGTGACGCTGGGCAGGGTCGACGAGGGGACGATCGTTCCGGGCTTCGTCGACTGCCACGTGCACCTGCCGTTCATCGGCTGGCGCGCGGACGAGTTCGAGGCGCGCCTCACGGGCGTGTCGTACCGGGACCTGCACGGACGGGAGGGCGGGATCTTCCGCAGCACTCGCATGCTGGCCGAGGCCGAGGACGACGAGGTGGTCGCCTTCTCGAAGGCCCTCGCTCTGGAGATGGCCATGCTCGGCACGACCGCGACCGAGCTGAAGACCGGATACGGGCTGTCGATCGAAGGGGAGCTCCGTCAGCTCCGGCTGGCACGCAGGCTCGCCGAGGCGGCGGCGCAGACCTGTCGCGTCACGCTCCTCGCCTGCCACGCGGTGCCCGAGGGCTGGTCTCGCGAGGACTGGGTGCGCGCGGCCTGCGAGGACCTGGTCCCCGCCGCCGCCGCGGAGGGACTCGCCGACGCGGTGGACATCTACGTCGAGGACATCGCGTTCTCGCTCGATGACCTGGAGCGGGTAGGGATCGCCGCCGCCGCCGCCGATCTGCCGCTCCGCGTGCACGCGGACCAGCTCGGTCAGAGCGGAGCGGCGGAGGCCGCCGCCGCGCTCGGGGCGCGGAGCGCCGATCACCTGAATCACGTGAGCGACGCGGGCGTCGACGCCCTGGGTGAGGGCGCAACGGCGGCGGTCCTCCTGCCCGCCTCCACGTTCACCCTCCGGGCGGCCCCGGCGCCCGTCGCTGCGCTCCGGGACGCTGGCGCCGCCCTCGCGATCGCCACCGATCTCAATCCGGGCACGTCCCCGGTCTCCTCGATGCCCGAGACGATCGCGTTCGCGTGTTCGCTCTACGGGATGACCCCCCTCGAGGCCCTCACCGCTGCCACGGCGAACCCGGCGTGGGTGCTGGGCCTCGACGCAGAGCTCGGCACGCTGGAGCCGGGCAAACGCGCGGACCTGGTGCTGCTCGACGGTCCGTCGTTCGCCCACGTGCCGTACCGGCCCGGCCACGATCCGGTCACGGCGACGCTGATCGGCGGTGAGCGGGTGGACCGGGCGCGCTAGGCGAGCGGCCCGGTGACGGTCTCCGCGGCCGCGGCGAGCTCACCCGCGCGCACGAGGTTGACCGCGGCCGCGATGTCGGGACCGAACTCGCGGTCCGCGTCGTAGAAGGGGACCGCCGCTCGCAACGCGTGCCGCACGGCGAGCGTGGCCGGACCTGGTTCCAGCGGCGCCCGCAGGTCGAGCGCCTGTGCAGCCCCCAGCGCCTCGAGGGCCACGACGGCCTCCGCGTTCGCGACGACCTCTCTCGCATGCCGAGCGGCCGTCATCCCCATCGAGACATGATCCTCCTGCCCCGCCGACGATGGGATCGAGTCCACCGACGCCGGATGCGCGAGCGACTTCGACTCCGAGACGAGCGACGCCGCCGTGTACTGGACGAGCATGAACCCGCTGTTCAGCCCGCTCTCCGGAACGAGGAACGCGGGGAGCCCGTTGGAGAGCGCGGGATCGAGCAGCCGGTAGAGGCGACGCTCGCTGATGCTCGCGAGCCCAACGGTCGCGAGCGCCAGCGCGTCCATCGTCACCGCGACGGGCTGCCCGTGGAAGTTTCCGCCCGACACGATGTCGCCGTCATCGGGAACCACGATCGGGTTGTCCGACACCGCGTTCAGCTCGATCTCGAGGACGCCGCGCGCGAACGCGAGCACGTCGCGGGTGGCCCCGTGGACCTGCGGAGCGCAGCGCAGCGAGTAGGCGTCCTGCACCAGGTGCTCGCTGTCCCGGTGCGAGGCGAGGATCGGAGATCCGTCCAGCAGCAACCGGAGGTTCGAGGCGCTCGCCGTCTGGCCTGGATGGGGGCGGAGCCTTTGCAAGCGGTAGTCGAACGGGGCGTCCGTGCCGAGGGCGGCCTCGATCGTCATCGCCGCGACCACGTCGGCGGTCCGGGCGAGCGTCGACAGCCGCTCGGCCGCGAGCGCTCCGATCGCGAGCATCCCCTGCGTCCCGTTCACGAGGGCGAGGCCCTCCTTGGCTTCGAGCTGCAGCGGCGCGAGCCCTGCTCGCTCGAACGCTTCCGCCGCGGGCTCGGCGCCGGTCTCGGTCAGCACCTGCCCGGCGCCGATCAGCGGCAGTGCGAGGTTCGCCAGCGGTGCCAGGTCTCCGGAGGCACCGAGGGATCCTTGCTCCGGCACGACCGGGATCACGTTGGCGTTCAGCATCGCCACCATCAGATCGATGAGCTCGGGGCGAACGCCGGAATGACCGAGCGCGAGGACGTGGGCGCGGAGGAGGAGCATCGCGCGCGCCTCGTCTCGCGGGAGCGGACGCCCGACCGCCGTCGCGTGCGAGCGGACGATGCCGTGCTGCAGGTCGGATGCCTTCGTGGGGTCGATCCGTACGTTGGCGAGGGCGCCGAACCCGGTCGTGACGCCGTACACGACTTCGCCGGAGCTCACTGCATCTTCGACCACGGTTCGAGCGGTGGCGACCCGCTGACGTGCGCTCGCGGGGAACGTGACATCGGCGCCCGCCGCGACCGCGGCCACGTCCGCCAGCGTGAGCGTCTCTCCGACCGCGACCGTCACGGCGGGGAGGCTACTACCGCTTCCTTCCCGTTCGATCGGCCTGAGACTGCAGGTGCGAGATCAGTCACCGCTTGTGGACGAGCCCGGGATCCTGGCTCACGGTATCGTCAGCGGAGAGGGGTCCGATGCTTCGAAACGAGCACACCCGAGCTCTCGGTAGTTCTCTCTTGTGCCTGCTCGGCACCGTCCTCGGCATCGTGTCGTACGGAACCTGGGCCGTTCGGACGTTCGACTTCGGCGTGCGGCAGGCGGTCCCCGGGATGGATGTCGGCGGGGAGGTAACACTCGCACTTGCCGTGATCCTGTTGGGAGCCGGCCTCGGCTTCCTCTTCGGAGTCGACGTGGCCCCGAGGGTAGCCGTTGTCGCAGGTTCGGTGGCGTTCGTCTATTCGGTCGTTCGCGCCGCACAGCTGGGTGCCGAAGACATCCCCATTGGCCATACCACTGACGTGGCAAGGGCTCTGTGGATCGGGATCACGGCCGCGGCCTTGACGATCCCCGTCGCACTCGTGAGAACTCGGACCTCTCCTCTCGTGGGCTCAGCCGAGGTCGAACCGACCGGTTGAGGCTCGCTCACAGAGCGCGCTTGAGCTTCTCGAGCAACGACACGAGCGGACCGGTGTCCTGCATCACGTAGAAGTGCGCCGACGGCACGCCCTGCTCGAACAGTTGGAGGGTCTGTTCGTACGCCCACCGGATCCCGACCTCGGCGACGCCTTCGTCACCCACCGCGGCGACCTCAGCGACGAGCCCCTCCGGAACGGAGACATTGAAGACTCGGGGGATGCTCGTGACATGGCCGCGTCGAGTCAGGATCTTGAGGCCCGGGACGATCGGGATCGTGACTCCCTGATCGCGCGCGGTCTTCACGAAACGGAAGAAAACCTCGTTGTCGTAGAACAGCTGCGTGACGGCGTACTCGGCGCCGGCCTGCTGCTTCTCGACCAGGACCGCGATGTCCCGCTCGAGGTTCGGCGCCTCGGCGTGCTTCTCCGGATACGCCGCCACGCCGATGCAGAAGTCGGTCGGCGTGGACTCGACGAGCTCCTCCAGGTACTCACCACGATTCACCGCGGCGATCTGGCACACGAGGTCGAGGGCTCCCTCGTTCGCGCTGCGACCCTCGGCCGGAGGACGCCGCTCGCCGTCGCCACGGATCGCGAGAACATTCTCGATCCCCAGATAGTTGAGCTCGATCAGCGCGTCCTCGGTCTCTTCCCGCGTGAACCCGTTGCACAAGACGTGCGGAACGGGATCGATGTCGAAGCGGTACTTGATCGCCGCACACAGACCGAACGTGCCCGGCGCCTTCCGGGTCACACGCTTCCGGAACGTCCCTCCGGGCACCTCGTCCCAGACAGTCTCGCCCGCGTGGCTCGTGATGTCGATGAACGGCGGCTCGTACGGCAGGAGCGACGAGACCGCCTCGTAGATGCGTTCGACGTTGCCGCCCCGGCGCGGCGGGATGATCTCGACGCTCACCAGCGGCTTCGTGGCGTTCGCCAGGTGCTCGATGACCTTCACGTCGCGAGCCTACCTCCCCGGACCGGCGCCCTCAGCATCCTGGGCATCGGCCAGCACCCGTCGGACGCGTCGGCGGATCAGGACGTCGAGCTCACGCATCCGCCGGCCGATCCTGCCTTGGGAGGACTCGATCTCGCGGATGCGCCGCAACACGTACCGGCGATCGATGCGATGGTATCCGCCGGCTGCCACGGCGAGAGCGGAATGGAACTCGATACTCCCTTCGACGTTCGCGACCGGCGCCGTCGCCTGGCGGAGCCGATCGACGTAGAGATCGTCGACGCCGATCACCGCAGCGGTG
>JBOGVC010000154.1:0-5916 GCA_050695275.1 Actinomycetota bacterium
CTCGTGTCGTCGAACCTGGACTACGACCTCGCCGGCAACGTCACCTCGCGGGCGCAGACCGTGAACGGCGCTGCCGACTCCTGGACCTACCAGTACGACCCCGCCGGGCGGCTCACCTTCGCGACGCTCAACGGCGGCACGACGACCGAGTACCGCTACGACGGCGCCGGCAACCGCTACTGGGTCAAGGAAGGCGCGGCCGCTGCCGTCACGACCGAGTTCTCCTCCGCCTCCCACCCGGTCTCCTCCTCCGACGGCACGAACTACACCACCGACGAGCTCGGCAACCTCACCGGGATCAGCGGTGGGCCCGATCCGAACTTCACGTTCGCCTATGACGCCTGGTCGCAGCTGAAGACCGCGACCCAGGGCGCCACGACGATCACGTACTCGACCGATGCGATCGGCAGGATGTGGCAACGATCGGTCGCTGGCGCCGGGACCCTCTACAAATACCGGGGCCTTTCCGAGGACCTGGTCAGGGTGGCGCCGCCCACCGGCGACGTGACGAGCTATGCGTACTCCGCGGGCGGCCCACTCGCCCAGAAGATCGGGACGACCTCCCGGCTAATCCTGCGAGACCTCCACGGCGACGTTGTCGGTCTCACGACCACCACGGGCACCGTCCAGGGTTCCCGAGCATTCGACCCCTATGGCAAGCCCCGGAGCACCACAGGGGAGAGCTCCGCCCTTGGGTTCCAGGGAGCTCCCACGGATGCCTCCACCGGGTTGGTCGACATGGTGACCCGCCACTACCTGCCGAACCTGGGCCGGTTCATCACCGCCGATCAGGTCTTCGGCAACCTGATGCTCCCGGTCTCGCTGAATCGGTTCTCCTACGCCGTCGGCAATCCGGTGACGTTCTCCGATCCCGACGGGATGTGCGCCAACCCGAAGTACTGCCCGGCCCCGACGACCTCCTCGCAGGCCTCGGCGAAGAAGTGGTACTCGACCGGGGCCACCCTGAACGAGCCCTCCTACGGGGAGTCATCGGGCTACCGCTCCTACGTGAACACGGTCTACCTCAAACGCCCGGAGATCCGACCCCCCAGCTTCCGACCGCAGTTCTTCAACCGCCTGCCGAACCTCCTGCGCGACCGGGGCGTGCTCGACACGAGCCACGCCAGCTACGGCTGCAGTGGGGGCAGAGGCTGGCACTCGTGCGGCGTTACCGTCGAAGACGAGGGTGGCGGGGTCATGGGGTTCCTCCACACTACGTTGGACGTCGTCGGATTCATCCCTGTCGTCGGCGAGGTTGCCGACGGCGCCAACGCGGCGCTGTACGCAGTGGAGGGTGATTGGGTGAACGCCACCATCTATGCTGGAGCGGTCTTCATCCCCACCTCCGGCAAGGTCCTCCGCGCCGGCAAAGAACTTGTGGAGGAGGGGATTCAGGTCGCCGCCAAGTCGGGCGACGACCTCGTCGGCGCTGCTTGCAAGCTCAATAGCTTCGCAGGGCACACTTTGGTGCTGATGGCTTCCGGCAAGCTCCAGCCGATCTCAGAGGTGGAGGTCGGCGATCGCGTGATGGCGGCCGACCCCATAACGCATCGCATGGGCCCCCGCAGGGTCACTGATGTGATCGTCGGACGGGGGACCAAGGAGCTGGTCGATCTCCGGTTCGCAAACGGCGAACGGATCACTGCCACCGCAGGGCATCCCTTCTGGGACGAACGCTCACGGTCCTGGATCGAGGCTGAGGATCTCAAGGGGCGCCACGGCCTGTTGAAGCCCTCCGAGGAGCAGGTCCAGCTCACCGGTTCGCGTGAGTACACGCGCCGGGCCGCCGTCTACAACCTCACGGTGGCTGGCCTGCACACGTTCTACGTCGGCCGCGCACGTGCTCTCGTTCACAACTGCGGGGACACGCCGTTTACCCGCGCTGGGCGCGCGGCTCACATGGACGCCTCGTATCCGTCAGGTGCCACGAAGGAAGCACCCCTAGCGTCCGGGAAGCGGCCAGACGCGACGGACTTCGGATTGAGGGAGGTCTACGAGCTGAAGCCAAACACTGCAAGTGGTATCTCGAAGGGCATCCGTCAATTGAGCGGGTACTTGGATGAACTTGGGGCAGACTGGACCGGTTTCCTTGTCTTCTACGATCCTACCGACTACATGTAGGGAGATGTCTAAGGAATCGGGGCAGGGCCTGCCGACTGACGGAACGCACCACCAATGGGGAGACCTCATTGCATTGGTAATCCCGCACGGGTGGTCCGCGCAGGAACTTGGCGCGCTGCTTGAGTTTGCGCCTGACGACCAGAGCGGGGCAGGGCAAATATCGTTCCTTCGGATCGAGGCAGAGAAGCTTCCAGTGAGCGCAGCCAGCGCCCTTGAGATTCTTGAGGGCTTCGAGCGGACGATCGATGCCCAGCCAGCGGGACCCGTGCAGGTTGAGGAACGCCTCGGCACAGTTGTCATCCGCCACGAGCTAACAGGTCCTTTCGCGTGGCGAGTAAGTGTCAAGATGTGGAAGTCGGGTGCCGTCGTTGTTTCGTACTGCCATGCAGGTGGCAATCCAAGGGCTGTTGAACAAGCTGATCGCCTTCTTCAAAGCATCGAACTGATTCGTTCGCCCTGATGGGGTCGATGATGTCGAGCCGCAATGGCTCATTCCAATTCACGTGGCAATGGGTTTCCTCGGCTGGCGCATCACGGCATGACATGAGGCACGATCGGAGAACGGTCCGACGGACACGGCGAGACCAGGCAAGGTCGTCGAGTAGGGCCGCGGCTGTAGAAGACGCCGGTGAACAGTTCAACGTCCTGATTTGCGCTTCAGCGCGACCAAGGGAACCCGTCACCGAGCTACTCGACCGACGGATCGCGGAGATCGAGCTCGATTCAAGGGGCTGAGGCGATGGCCATGTCGGCGAAGTCGCCGACGATCGTGGCGGCCTCGCGTTCCCGCCGCCAGAGGTAGTGGTCGGTGCCGTCCATGATCGCGACCTCGGCGACGCCCTCGCCGTAAGCGCGGAGCTGGTCGGCGGGGCAGTACTCGTCATTCGCGCCGGCGAGTAGGAGCAGCGGCCGCTTCAGAAGCCGGAGCTCGGCCGCCGTCGGCATCGGCGGGAGCTGGAGATCGTTCGGCCGGAGCGGGACGCCGAACAGTGCGAGGGCGCTCACACGCTCGTCGTCGAAGGCCTCCCGGAGGGCCACGCTCGCGCCGAACGACCAGCCGAAGACGATCGTCGGACCCTCAGCGCGCTCCCGTACGGTGCCGATCGCGGCGCTGACGTCACGCAGCTCGTCTCGGCCGCCCCCGTACGTCCCGGCCGAACCCATCGTGCCGCGGAAGTTGAAGACGAGCGTAGCCAGTCCCCGCTTGCCGGCCAGCTCGTTGCGCACGGACCAGAGGACCGGATGGTCCTTGCTGCCGCCGTGCTTCGGGTGGGCGTGACAGATGACCGCCGAGCCGCGAGGCGGATCGTCGGGCATGCGGTGCTCGCCCTCCAGGCGAACGCCGTCCTCGGTGAGGAACGTCACGGGCTCCATCGCATCTGCGACGATGCCAGCCGTGGGGGAGCTGCGCCAACCGACCGGGACGGCCTTCACGATCCGCGACCCTTTGCCGTGGCCGGATGTGGCCACGATCGCGCGCGCAGGCGAGGCCCTCGGCTATGCCGCCGTTCTCCTGCCGGAGACGGGAGCGCGCGACACGCTCGCGACGTTGATGGGGCTGGCGGGTGAGACCTCGTCGCTCCTCCTGGGCAGCGGCGTGATCCCCATGGGGTCGCGGACCGCGAAGCTCGCGGCGATGGCCGCCGCAACCATCCAGGAACGGTCGGGTGGTCGGCACATCCTCGGCGTGGGGACCGGCGGGTCGGCGCCGGGGGCGCTCGCGCGGCTCCGGACCTACGTGAAGGAGATCCGCGGCCTTGTGGGCGGGAGCGCCCCAGGGGCCTCGCTCCGGCTGCCACTTCCCGCCTCGGTCCCGATCTGGATCGCGGCGCTCGGGCCGAAGGCGACCAGCCTCGCCGGCGAGATCGCCGACGGCGTGATCCTGAACTGGTGCACGCCGGAGCGCGTCGCGGAAGCCCGCGACGCGATCCGAGCCTCGGCCGCCGAGGCCGGTCGTGACCCCGACGCGTGCACGATCTCCGTCTACGTCCGGGCCTCGTTCACCGACCGGGCGGACGAGGCGCTCCTGGCAGCCGCCGGCGAGTACACCTCCTACCCGTCCTACGCCCGCCAGTTCGAAGCGATGGGGGTCGAGCCGACCGCGGAGGGGGCCGTGGAGGCCGTCTGCCTCCGGGGCGACCCGGCCGGCGCGAAGGACCGGCTCGACGCCTACCGGGAGGCCGGGGCAGACCTGCCCGTCGTCTACCCGGTCCTGGCGGCCGGGGAAGGTCCCGAGGCGTCGATCGCGGCGCTCGAATCGCTCTCGCCATGACCCCTTGCCGAGCTCCGCTCCGGCGGTAGACTCCATTCGCAAGGTCGGCACCGTGGAAAAGGGGTAAATGGGATGACGTACACGATCGCAGAGCCCTGCATCGACGTGAAGGACCGTGGCTGCGTGGACGAGTGCCCCGTCGACTGCATCTACGAGGGTCCGCGGATGCTGTACATCCACCCCGACGAGTGCGTCGACTGCGGCGCGTGCGAACCCGTGTGCCCGGTGACCGCGATCTTCTACGAGGACGACGTTCCCGCCGAGTGGAAGCAGTTCAACGCGATCAACGCCGAGTGGTTCAGCGACGAGATCAGCGGCGTCGGCTCGCCGGGTGGCGCGGCCCAGGTCGGCCCGGCCTCCAAGGACCATCCGACCGTCGAAGCCTGGCCCACCCTCTAGCCGCGAAGGCTCACCACGGGCTGGAGCGGAGCGGCCGGCTCCGGGTGCACCGCGGGGAGGAACACCCTGAAGGACGCGCCTCCGCCCTCCCGCTCCTCGACCCAGGCGCGACCGTGGTGCATCTCCGCGAACCGTCGCACCAGCGTCAGGCCGACGCCCACGCCCGGTGAGGGCTGCGGCACGTCCGTGCCCTGACTGAACTCCTCGAAGACCCGTTCCCGCAGGTCGTGCGGGACACCGTTCCCCTCGTCCTCCACGAGGATCATCGCCCCGTGGGCGATCGCGGTGACGGACACATGGACGGAGGTCCCCGCCGGCGTGTGACGGACGGCGTTCACGAGCAGGTTCTCGACGATCCGCTCCACCTTCGGCGGATCGATCGGCACGATCACCGACTCCGCCGAGACGGTCACCTGCTCGCGGAGCGACGGATCCGACTCCGACACCATGCGACGGACGAGATCGCCCACGTCGGTGGCCTCGAACGCCGGGGTCAGGACACCGCGCGCCAGCCGGTCGAGGTCGAGGAGGTTCGTGACCAGGCGTTCGAGTCGGCGGGCGTTGTGCTCGATGCGACCCGCGAGCTCCCTGGTCTCCTCGGGCAGCAATCCGACGTCGCCGCGTTCCAGGGTGATCGCCAGGCCGAGGATCGCCGCCAGGGGGGTCCGCAGGTCGTGCGACACCGCCTGGAGGAACGTGTCCTTCATCTCGTCCAGGGCGCGGAGTCGGACCGCTGCCTCCCGCTCGACCTCGAGGGCCCGCTCGAGATCCTCCTGGGCCCGCTTGCGCTCACTGATGTCGCGGATGAATCCGGAGAAGCTCGTCTCGTTCCCGACGGAGACCGGCACGATCGCCAGCTCCACCGGGATGAGCCGGCCGTCGCGATGGAGGCCCTGGATCTCGATGCGAGCGTTCAGGACGGGGCCCTCACCCGTCTCACGCCACCTCTGGAGCCCCTCGCTGTGGGCGGCCCGGTGCGCGTGCGGCACGATGGTCTCGACGAGCGACCGGCCGACCACTTCATCGGCGCTCCACCCGAACGTGGTCTCCGCCTGGGGGTTCCATGCCGTGATCACGCCGTGCACGTCCATGCTGACGACGGCGTCCAGCGCGGAGTCCACCAT
>JBOGVC010000155.1:0-3065 GCA_050695275.1 Actinomycetota bacterium
GTGTTGGTGGCGACCTCTCGCCGGGCTCGGCCGACCCTCACGGTGAGCCACAGGAACAGCGGCATCAGCAGGAGCGACAGGATCGTGAGCGGGATCGAGATCACGATCATCGCGATGATCGTGCTGAGGATGGTGACCACGTTGGATAGAACCGTCGAGGCGGTGTCGGTCACGACGGACTGCACGCCTCCGACGTCGTTCGCGAGCCGCGACTGGATCTCTCCCGTCCGCGTCGTCGTGAAGAACCGGAGCGGCATCGCCTGCAGGTGCTGGTAGAGCCGGTTCCGGAGATCCTGCATCACGCGGAGCCCGACGAGGTTCGTGAGGTAGGTCTGCCCGATGCCGATGATGCTCGTCACGATCGGGACCGCGATCATGATCGCGACGTAGAGGTACAGCAGCGGCAGGTTGGGGCAGGGCTGCCCCTGACAGACCCCGTTCGGGCCGAACAGGGCTTGGTCGAACACCAGCACGATCATCAACGGGTTGATCACGCCGAGCCCGGACGTCACGCCGATCATCAGCCCGACCAGCCCGACCTTGCCCTTGTACGGGCGGAACGTGGAGACCACGCGTCGGACCGTCGCGCGGTCGACCTTCCGGTGATCTTCCCCGATCGGAGGGACGCGGAAGAAGCCGTGACGACCCATGGATCGAGCATACGGTGGGCGGCCGACTACGCCCGCCGCCCCATTCTGCCGAGCTACTCCGCGAAGCAGGGACCGAAGATCTCGGCGCTCGTCACATCGTCGCCAGGGTCGGACCAGTAGTGATCGGTCCCGGGACCGCCGGACACCGCGTCGTTGCCACTCCCGTCGATCGTCGTGACGCAGGCGTCGTTCCCGTCGCCGCCGTACACGCGATCCGCGCCGGCGGAGCCGCCGTACAGCGTGAAGTCGGGGCCGGGACCCCCGCGCACCACATCGCTCCCGGCGCCTCCGTCACCGTCGTCGATGCCGTTCCCGCCGAGCAACCGATCGTCCCCGCCTCGTCCGATGACGGTGTCCCTGCCCTGCTCGCCGTCGACGACGTCGTCGCCGCCCTCGCCCGTCAGGAAGTCGTCGCCCCACCCGCCGAGGAGGCGATCGTTCCCCCGCCCGCCGTAGAGCTGGTCGTCGCCACCCCTGCCGCACAAGACGTCGTCGCCCGGCGTTCCGTGCTTCTCGTCCGGGCCCGGCGTTCCCGTCCAGGTGCAGACGGGCGGCGCAGCCGCCGGGGCGAGCCCCAACGAGAGCGTCGCGACGATCACCGCGCCGAGCACCACGATCGGTCGAGCGATCCGCATCTTCCCTCCCCTTCCGTCCGTCCTTGGCGGGTCTCCGTCACTCACCGCCGACCGTATCGGCGCGGGCACGCCCCTTCAACGAGCCGCGAGCTCGCGGGCTCGGACGAACACGTCGTCGAGCATCTGCGTCGTGAGCTTCCCGGTGAACGTGTTCTGCTGGCTGGGGTGGAAACAGCCCAGCAGGGTGAACGGCCCCACGCTCGTCTCCGCCAGGTGACCGAAGCGCGGGCGCGGCTTCATCGTGTGGCCGATCGAGTCGAGAGCGCGAAGCGCGCCGTCCCACGCGAACGCCCCGAGCGCCACGATCACGCGCAGATCGCCGAGCACACTGATCTCCCGCTCCAGATACGGGAGGCAACGATCGCGCTCCTCCGGCGTCGGCTTGTTGGCGGGCGGCGCGCAGCGGTTCACGGCGCCGATGTAGACCCCACGGAGGCGGAGGCCGTCGTCCATGGAGACCGACGTGGGCTGGTTCGCGAAGCCGGTGCGGTGCAACGAGGCGAAGAGGAAGTCACCGCTGCGGTCGCCGGTGAAGATCCGGCCGGTCCGGTTCCCGCCGTGGGCGGCGGGTGCGAGCCCGAGGATCAGGATCGCCCCACGCTGATCTCCCCAGCCCGGCACCGGCCGTCCCCAGTACTCCTCGTCCGCGAAGCGAGCGACCTTCTCCCGCGCGACCCGCTCGCGCCACTCCACCAGACGAGGGCATGCTCGGCACACCACGACCTCGTCGTGGATCCTCTCGAGGGAGTCGCTCCCGACGCTCACAGGGCGGCCTTGGCGGCGACCCAATCGTCGTACCCGCCGTCGAAACTCCGCACCTCGCCGTCGCGCACCTCGAGGATCCGGTCACAGAGCCGATCCAAGAGGTAGCGGTCGTGCGAGATCAGGATCGCGGTGCCGTCGAACGACTCCACCGCGCCTTCCAGCACCTCCATGCTCTCGATGTCGAGGTGGTTCGTCGGCTCGTCGAGGATCAGGCAGTTGGCCCCCGAGAGCATCAGGAGGCAGAGCTCCAGCCGCGTGCGCTCGCCGCCGGAGAGCGACCCGACCGGCGTCCGCATCTGGTCGTACCGGAAGAGGAACTTCGCGAGGAGCGCCACGGCCTCGCCCTCGTACATCGCCTTCGTCTTCCGGACGGTCTCCACGGGCGTGAGCGCCGGGTCCTGGAACTGGAACCCTTGCTCCAGGTAACCGATCCGGATCGAGGGGCCGATCCAGCGCTCGCCGGAAGTGGCCTCGAGCTCCCCGGCCAGGATCCTGCCGAGCACGGTCTTCCCGGCGCCGTTCGGACCGACGACCCCCAGCCGCTCGCGTCGGTAGACGTCGAACGTGGCGTCGAGCAGGACGGGGTCCTCATCGAACGACATCGCTACGTCACGGAGCCGCGCGATCCGTTGCCCCCCGCGCTCGGCGGGGCGGAGCTCGAGGGCCATCTTCCGTCGCTCGAACACGGGGCGATCCACCTTGTCCATCTGGTCGATCTGGTCGATCTGGCGCTGCTTGCTCCTCGCCTGTCTGATGTGTCGCTCGTTCGGCACCCAAGACGCCCAGAGCTCGAACCGGGCGATCGCGGCCTCGAGCCGTGCGATCTCCTTCTGCTGCGTCACCCAGACTCGCTGCTGCCGCTGGAGCGCGAGCTCCTTCGCGACTGCATAGGCCGAGTAGGTGCCCGGCCACATCGTGACCGCGCCGCGATCGAGCTCGGCGATCTGATCCACCGTGTCGTCGAGGAGGTACCGGTCGTGGGACACGGTGACGACGGCGCCGGGGAACTCGGCGA
>JBOGVC010000156.1:0-4629 GCA_050695275.1 Actinomycetota bacterium
TCAGCGAGTCGGAGTCGCACTCCCCTCGCCACACGGCCGCGATCGTGTCCGTGACGCGGTCCGCCGATTCCCCGAGCTCCAGCACCGCGCCCCGCGAGTCGAGCACGCCGAAGTCGTGGATGTACACCCGTCCCTCGCCCGCGACCGCCGTCGGCACCTCTTCGACGACCCGGAGCCCGAGCGCTTCGAGGATCGGCATGAAGTCCGAGAGGTCCACCTTGCCGCCGGTCTTGTAGAGCTTGACCCGCGTCAGGCGCTCGCCCTTCGACTCGTTGCCGACCCCCACGAGGAACCCCTCGGTCGACGCCTCGAGCTTCTCGAGCATCACGACGTCGTCGACGACCAGATCCCACTCGTCGTTGGCCTTGTAGTAGTCCGGGAACCGAGGTGCGTACTCCTCCATCAAGGCGAGCGCGCGGCCCGCGCCGACGCGCCGCGTGAGCGCGTCGAGGAGGTCGTCCTCCCAGGTGCGTGCCAGGATCTCGACCTCCCGTTCGAGCTCCTCGTAGCGCACGTTGGGGATCGGCTTGCCGGGTGCGACGTGGATCGTGAAGAAGATCCGCGCGGACTCCGTCTCACCCAAGGAGAGGTGGTAGTCGATCGTCGTGCCGTTGAAGCGCTCGAGGAAGAGGCTCTGGAGGGCTTTGCGGAGATCCGCGTTGAACCGATCTCGCGGCAGGGCGACCACGACCGACACGTTGCGGCCGTAGAGGTCGCGGCGGATCAGGACGCGGATGCCCCCATGCTTCTCGAGCTGCAGCAAGCCCGCCACCAGCCGCCGCAGCTCCTCGGCGGAGGCCTGGAAGAGCTCGTCCTTGGGGAACGACTCGAAGAGGGCGACCACCGCCTTGTAGTCGTGCGACCCGGGGATCAGATCCTCCGCGGCGATCAGCTGCTCGAGCTTGTGGTGCAGCAACGGCGTCTTCGCTGCCGGCTCCATGTACGCCTTGCTCGTGAAGAGGCCGATCAGCCGCGCCTCACCGACGATCGTCCCGTCGTGGGAGATCCTCCGAACCCCGATGTAGTCCATGCGCGCGCGACGATGGACGGTCGAGTACGCCTGTGTCTTCGAATAGATCAGGAGCTCCCCGTCCTCGATCCGATCCCGGACATCCGGTGTCAGGTCCGCGAGCAGGGTGAGGTTCGCGAACGTCGACTTCTCGACGTCCGAGAGGATCCCGAGCCCGCTGTCCGGTACGGCGCGGATCGCGCGTCCGCCCTTCGTCTCCAGCAGTTCGTACTCGCGGTAGCCGAGCAGGACGAAGTTCAGCTGGAGGAGCCAGTCGAGGAACTTCGCCACCTCGCCGACGACCTCTGACGGGTAGCGGACCTCGGCGGCGCGCGCGAGCTCGATCATGTGCTGAACGCGCTCCTGCATCGGATCGAAGTCCCGGACCACGAGCGCGACGTCTCGGAGGATGCGGCGCACCCGCGTCTCGAGCTCGGTGTTCACCTCGTCGCCGAGGACGCGGTCCACCTCGAAGTGCATGAACGACTCGCGGTGCTCCGACTCCCGTCCGGACCGGACGCCGATCAGCCGTCCCTGGTCGTCGCGGACCGCGCCGATCACGGGGTGGAGCAGCCGCTTGATCGTGAGGCCGCGCGCCGTGAGCTCTTCCGAGATCGAGTCGACGAGGAAGGGCGAGTCGTCGGTGGTGACCTCGATCACCGTGCCGTGGCAACGGTACCCGTGGGTGTCGGGGTCGGCGTTGAAGACGCGGACGGCGGACGCCTCGAGGCCGCGGCCATCCGCGAACGCGAAGGCAGAGGTGGCGAGCGCGTACAGCTCGTCGGTGGTGATCGCTTCGAGATCGTCTTCCGCCAGGCGTCGCAGGAGCGCTCGAGCGAAGGCGGCGACCGCCTTGGCCCGCTCGACCCCGATCGTTCCCTCGGCTGACTGGGTATCGGCTTGGGGTCCGGCCTGGGGTCCGGCCTCGCCCTCGCGCCCGATCCGAGCCAGCATCTCCTCGATCTTGGGATGGAGCTCGGAGGGGGTGGTGGCGGGCGCTGACTGTTCGATCGTGTCCGACACTGGCGTTCGCGACCCTCCGGGGCTGACCGCTCCATTGTGACAGGTCAACCGACTGGGATGGGGACACCGGGGCGGGCCGGCCGGGACCGATGGTCGTACGGGCTGTACTACTCCTTTCGGCACGAAAACCCCCAGAAGGCTGAGGCCGAGGAACCGGTGCGTGGGGTACGCTCGGCTCGGCATCTGGGGAGGCACAGTGGCGCGACGGGTACGGATCGTCGTCGGCGAGGGTCGAGCGGCGCAACAAGGGCTCCTTCGCTTCGTCCTCGAGGGCGAGGGCTACGACGTCGTGGGCGAGGCCAAGCACACGGCAGAGCTCACCAGCGTCATCGAGGCCAGCCACCCGGATGTGGTCGTCCTCGACGACGGCATCGGCGTCGTCGCGGTCTCGATGGTCCACGAGGTCGCCCCCCAGGCCAAGATCGTCCTCGTCTGGCCGTCGGCCGTCGTTCCGATCGGGGGTGACGCCCGCGTGGAGCCCGCCAAGATCCTCCGCGACCTCGGCCCGGCCGTGGAGCACGTGATGGCGCCGGTCACTGCGCTCACGGAGACGTTCGTGCGGCCGGACTGGATCGACCAGGTCCGCAAGGATCCCGCCACGCTCCGCAGCAAGCTCGCAGGCAAGCAGACCAAGAAGCGCCCCAGTGTCACCCGCCTCCAGCGGCGCAGCCAGCGCCTCCACCCCAGGACCCAGCCAGCAGCCGCGGCGGAGCGGGAAACGCGCGAGGAGGCGATCCCGGCGCCGGTCGTGGTGCTGCCGGTCGGCACCGGTGGTGCGGACGCCGAGCCCGTGCTCGACATCGGCGGCGGCCCGTCGATCGTTCGTCCGGTCGAGGAGTCGATCGACGAGCGGTCGGAGTGGAATCGGCGCCTCGGCACGCTCGCGCTGAGCGGTGCGGCGGCGGTGAGCGCTCTGGTGCTCGCGCTCGCGCTGGGCGGCGGCCGAGTGCCGGCCAGTCTCGTCCGCGGCGACGCCGGCATCGTCCCGCTCGTCCCCGGCTTCGGGCAGGGTGCGATCGTCGGTCGCGGGCCGCTCACCTCGGGCGTGCTCGGCGCAGGTGGCTACGAGCCCGGCGCGTTCGACCCTGCCGACCTCGGACCGGACGGGGGCGGCACCGCCGACCCCACGACCGACGGCGGCCTCGGTGGCGACCTCGCGAACCCCGGCGGCAGCGATGGCGGGGAGCCTGTGCCGCCCGGCGAGGATCCAGGAACCGATCCCGGGACCGACCCCGGAACAGACCCTGGGACCGACCCCGGAACCGACCCCGGGAACGGCGGCGGGGACGGCGGGAACGGGAAGAAGCCCGACAGCGGACTCCCAGGGAAGAGCGCGGAGCACAACCCGCACGGCGGGCCCCCCGGCCACCTGGGCATCACACCCGCCCACGGGACCGGCCTCGGAGCTGGGGTCGGCGCGGAGCATTCGCAGCAGCACGGTCACAAGCACTGATCGCCGGGAGGGATCCCGTCTCGGGAGCCTAGGCTGGTGGCATGGGCTCCAACCCGTACGGCTCGCTCGAACCCGGCACCCCCGATCCGATCCCGAAACCCCTATTCCCGCAGGTGAGCTCGACCGGAGCGATCGTCCGCGGCCTGCGGAAGCGCTGCCCGCGATGCGGTGAACGGGACACGTTCGTGACCTGGTTCCAGACCCGCGCCGCGTGCCCATGCTGCGACCTCCGGTTCGCGAAGGAGGAGGGTGGCTTCCTCGGCGCGATGGCTCTGAACTACGTCGTCGCGATCGGCATCTGGCTGGTCGTCCTCGTCGTCGGGATCATCCTGACGGTGCCCGACGTCGCCGTCGTACCGCTGCTGGTGCCGAGCGCGGTCGTCCTGATCGGCGTCCCGCTCTGGTTCTACCCGCGGTCGAAGATGATCTGGGCCGCCGTCGAGTTCCTGGTCCTCCGCGGCACGCCCGAGTACCGGCCGCCGGTCGCCCGCGACGCGCGCCAGCGAGAGCTCGAGTAGCTCAGGCCGGGAGATCCACCACCGCCCGCGCCACGCCGATGACCTCCCGGTCCTCGAGCGGGAGCAGGAACCCCCGTGCCGGTATCGCCACCTGCACGATCGCCTCGAGCGTGCCCTCAGCGCAGGAGCAGGACACGAGCCGGGCGCCGTTGCGGTCCGCGTACTCGGCGGCGACGGTCGAGGGCTCGATGCCTGATGGGAGCGCCAGCTCCTGCGCCGCGGCGAGCGCCGCGAGGTCCGCCACCGCCTCGGCGCGCGACCGGGCGATCAAGGCCCTGCCGACATCGGCCGCGCCCATCGTGACGACGAGGGCCATCCCCACCGCCGCGGCGACGACGATCGAGATGCTCCCGCGCTCGCGGGCCCGGAGGCCGGGCATCACCCGAACTCCTGGCGGGCGGTCGTTGATGCGCTCATGCCCACCGGGCCGTTGAACAGCCACCCGACGAACGGCACGCGAACGGGGGCCGCGTACCGCAGCGAGACGGTCACGGGCTCCCCTCGGAGACCCATCCGCGCGACCTCCACCTCGACAGCCCCGCTCTCGAGCGACGGTGCAGCGGCGAGGGCGGCCGTTCGGATGGCGGACGGGTCGTCCTGGACGGCGGCGGCGCGCGCTCCGGCGC
>JBOGVC010000157.1:0-8621 GCA_050695275.1 Actinomycetota bacterium
GGCCAATCCGGGCGAGGCCGCGGCGACGGCCCGGTTGACGCACCTCGGTGCGGAGGCGGCCGCCCCCCCAGAGACCTACGACGTGCCGGGGGGGACGACCCTGCGGGTGGACCTCGCGCCCGGTGCACGCGGCGACGCAGCCTTCGTGGAATTCTTCGGCGGCTGGATCGGCGCTGGATGGGTGTCGTTCACGGACGCGGGGGCCGCCGCGGAACCGTGCGCAGCCGAGGCCTCGCAGCGGTGGTACCTCGCCGACGGATCCACCGAGCTCGGCGAGGAGTCATTCGTGGTCGTCGCCAACCCGTTCTCCGGACCCGCCGTGATGGACGTGGTCCTCTATTCGGCGGACCGCCCGCCGGTCCGCCACTCCGGATGGACCGACCTCGTCGTGCCGGCCCGTCAGAGCGTCGCCTTGCATGTCAACGAACGGCTGAAGGGAGAACCGGTGGTCGCGACGACGCTCGAGGTCTCGGTCGGGCGGGTCGCCGCCGCATCCCTCGTCGTGAGCGACCGCACGACGGTGCGGAGCGCGATCGGATGGACCGAGTCGGCTACCGAGGCGTGGTTCCCGACGATGCAGGGCTCCGGCCAGAACGAGCTCGTCCTCCTCTCCACGTCGTCCGGGTCGATCCGCTTCGGCGCCACCTCCCTGAGCGAGGATCAGCCGCGGCCGGCCGGTGGGCTCACCGAACAGGAGCACGGTCCGACCGCGGCACGTGCCTACGCCGTCCCGGAGGGGGCCGGGCCCACCGCGATCCGGCTCTTCACGCTCGAGGGCGCACTCGTCTCGGGAGCGCTTCGTGTGCTTGGACCGGGGACCGACCTCGGCTCCACGGGAGGGTCGACCTCGGCGTCCGATGCGTGGGTGCTCCTGCCGGCGTCGGCGCAGATCCGGGCGGATCCGGGCGCGGTGCTCGTGAACGACGGTGAGGTGGCCGTGGTGGCTTCCGTCGAGCTCCTCCCGCAGGAGGGGGGGACGGCGCCCCCTTCGGTCTCGGTGAGCGTCCCCCCGCACGGGACGGCCGCCGTGCCGCCGGACCTGTGGGCCTCGGCCCCCGGGTCGGCGCTCGTGGTCCGAGCCGACGGACCCATCGTGGCGCTCTCCGCGGCGAGCTCCCCAGGGGCTCGAGACACCGAGGCGTTCGCCATCAGCATGGGCGTGCCGCTCCTGCCGTAGTCCCGGCGGACCACGGGGGAGGGGTTGCCTCCTGGCGTATCATCTTCGTTCCGGGTCCCGATCCCGGAACGACGAGCAGGATCCTCCCCCATGGCCAAAGGACGTCACGAAGTGCGCGCGGCCCGCAAGCGATGGCCGCTGATCGTCGGTTTCGTCGCCGGCGTGCTCGTGCTCGCCCTGGGCGGGGTGGCCTATGCGACGTTCCGCTACGAGCAGGCGAACTCCGGGCGCCTGCTCGCCGGCACCACCGTCGGCGGCGTGAACGTCTCCGGGATGACCCGGGCGGAGGCGATCGCGGCCGTCCGCGCCCACGCCCGACAGGATCTCGACCGGGAGATCGTCGTGGTCGTGAAGGGCGAGCGCTTCACCGCGACGGCACAGCAGCTGGGGCAGCGCCCGTGGGTCGCCCAAGCGGTCGACCGGGCGATGGATGCCGCCGGGCGGGTCGGCTGGGTCGAACGAGCCTGGCGACGCTTCCGGAACGACCCCGTCGACCTCGACGTCGAGCTCGCCATGGGCGGGAGCCGCGGCGTCGCGGGATTCGTCCGTCGTACGGCGCGGCAGGTGCGCGTCGATCCTCGGAACGCGTCGATCGAGATGGGAGAAGGCGGTGGTCTGTCCTTCCGGCACGCGAAGGCAGGCAGGGAGCTGGCAGTCAGTCGCGCGGAACGGCTCCTCACCGCTGCGCTCGCCGACGGATCGGCGAAGGTCAAGCTCTCGGTGCGATCGGTGGCCCCGAAGCTCACCGAGGACACCATGCTGCCGACGGTCGTCGTGCACGTCGACACGAACCGCCTGGACCTCTACGAGGGGTTCGACGTGACGCACAGCTGGGACGTCGCTACCGCGAAGCCGGGTTGGACCACCCCGGTCGGCGAATGGTCCCTGTATCAGAAGCGCGAGAACCCGACGTGGTACAACCCGGCGCTCGACAGCTGGGGAGCCGGCATGCCCGCGGTGATCCCCGGTGGGCCCGGCAACCCGATGGGCACGCGGGCCCTCTACATCACCGCCCCCGGTCTCATCCGGATCCACGGGACCACCTCGCCCGAATCGATCGGTCGGTACGCGTCGCACGGCTGCATCCGGATGCACAACGAGCAGGTGGAGGAGCTGTACGACCTGGTCCCCGTGGGGGCGAAGGTCATCATCATGGGCTCACGACCCTCGTGGGCATCCGAGGGAGACTTCCCCGACACGCCCGACGGCTCCGATACCGTCGCCTGATCGTTCGTCCGTCGCATCGGGCTGCGCCAACCGGGCTGACTAGCTATTTCGGGCTAGGTGGATCGGCGTTCGGCATCCCGCACCACCACGCGTCGGGGGACCCGAGAATGACTCCCAGGTGTCTGCAGCTCGAAGGGGTGCCGCTGATAGCGTCCGTCCATCAGCTGGATCGGTTTCCCCCGACAGATCCCGAACGGGCCTCGCAGAGCCCCCGCACGGATCCCCGAACACGGAGCGTGGACGATGCCACAGGCCAATACCTGCCCCGAGTGCAAGCAGGGCGATGTGATCTCGATCTCGATGAACGTGAGCGGCCGGGACCTCGCGTTCTCCACCTGCCACGCCTGCGAGGCGAAGTGGTGGCATCGCGACGGGGAGCAGATCGTGCTCTCCGACGTCATCCAGACCGTCGTCCGGACCTAGCCTGACGCCCGCCGCGCGCCGTCCGTAGGATGGCGGCGGTGGACCTTTCCCGCATCTTCAAGGCGTATGACGTTCGCGGGACGGTCCCCGATCAACTGAACGCCGACGTTGCCAGGCGCATCGGCGCGGCGTTCGCGGACTGGAGCGGAGCGGACGAGATCCTCGTCGGGCGCGATTCCCGCCTCTCCTCTCCGGAGCTCGCCGCCGCCCTGATCGAGGGCGCCACGTCGCGCGGCGTCGACGTCGTCGACCTGGGGCTCGCCTCGACCGACCTCCTCTACTTCGCCTCCGGATCCCTCGACCGGCCCGGCGTGATGATCACCGCGAGCCACAATCCCAAGGAGTACAACGGGCTGAAGTTCTGTCTCGCGCGGGCGAAGCCGGTGGGAGAGGAGTCGGGCCTCGGGGAGATCCGGGCGCGCACCGAGAAGGGCGACGACATCCTCGGGACGGGCCACGGCTCGGTCCGCCGCCGGGACGTCCTCGGCGCCTACGTCGATCACGTGCTCTCGTTCACGGACGTCGACCGGATGCGTCCGCTGACGGTCGCGGTCGACACGGCGAACGGGATGGGCGGTCTCGTCGTGCCGGCGGTGATGGAACGGCTCCCCGTCACCCTGCATCACCTGTACGCGGAGCTCGACGGGACGTTCCCGAATCACCCCGCGGACCCGATCGATCCGGCGAACCAACGAGACCTGAAGCGAGCCGTCCTCGAGGACCGCGCCGACCTGGGGATGGCGTTCGACGGCGACGCGGACCGTGTCTTCCTGGTGGACGAGCGGGCGGACGACGTCAGTGGATCGATCCTCACGGCGCTCGTGGCGGCGGCGATGCTGGATCGTGAGCCGGGCGCGCAGGTGGTCCACAACCTGATCTGTTCCTGGACGGTCCCCGAGGTGATCAAGGAGCACGGGGGTGTGCCGGTCCGCACCCGGGTCGGTCACTCGTTCATCAAGCAGGTGATGGCGGAGACGGACGCGGTGTTCGGGGGCGAGCATTCGGGTCACTACTACTTCCGGGACAACTACGGCGCCGACTCAGGACTGATCGCGGCGGTGATCGCCTTCGGTGAGCTCTCGGACGCTTCGGTCCCGTTGTCGGAGCTCCTGAGGCAGTACCGGCGGTACGCGAGCTCCGGAGAGATCAATTCCCGCGTTGACGATCCGCTGGCGAAGATCGAGGAGATCGCGCACGCGCTCCGCGACGGTCGTCAGGACCGGCTCGACGGCCTGACGGTAGAGTTCGACGACTGGTGGTGCAACGTCCGCCCGTCGAACACGGAGCCGCTGCTGCGGCTGAACGTGGAGGCCCGGACGGAAGAGCTCCTGGCGGCCAGGGCGGCGGAGCTCCTCGCCCTGATCAGGGGAGCGGGAGACGCCGGAGGGAACGCTCCGGGAACCTCCGGAGAGGGATGAAAGGACGAGGTGTGACGCTCGACGCGGAGCTGTTGGAGATCCTCGTGTGCCCCAACGATCGGGGTGACATCGACTACCACGAGGACGAGCAGGTGATCGTGTGCCGCACCTGCGGCTACCGGTACCCGGTGCGCGATGGCATCCCGGTGATGCTGATCGATGAGGCCGAGAAGCCCGGAGGGCCGGGCGGGGGCACGAAGGCATGACGATCGACCTGGACGACCTCGAGGCCGTCCGGGCGCACGACCCCGGGGGGATGCTGGAGGCCGTCGGCCAGCTCGCATCCCATTGCCGTGAGGGCTACGCGAACGGCACGGGAGCGGGTGCGCTCCCGGACCTCGTGGACGTGCGCAACGTCGTGTACTGCGGGATGGGCGGATCGGCGGTCGCCGGCGATGTGCTGCGCTCGGTGTTCCGCGACCGGCTCGGCATCCCCGTCGAGGTGAACCGATCGTCGGAGTTGCCCGAGCACGCAGGGCCGCATTCGCTCGTCGTCGCGTGCTCCTACTCGGGGAACACGTCCGAGACGCTCTCGGCGTTCCGGGAGGCGGTGAAGCGCGGCAGCCGGTCGATCGTGATCACCTCCGGCGGGACGATCGCGGACGAGGCCACCGAGGCGGGGGTGCCGGTCGTCCGCGTGCCCGGCGGCATGCAGCCGCGTGCCGCGCTGGGGTGGCTCGGGTGCACGGCGCTCGGCGCCTTGGAGACCGCGGGGTTGCTGCCCCCGCTCGCCGAAGACCTGGCCGAGGCGGCCGACGAGATCCAGGCCCGGGCCACGACGTGCGATGCCGGGGTACCGGCAGCGGCCAACCCGGCGAAGCTCCTCGCGGCGGAGATCGGCGAGCGGGTCCCCGTGATCTGGGGTGCGGACGGCATCGGGGCCGTCGCCGCGGCCCGCTGGAAGACGCAGATGAACGAGAACGGCAAGGTGCCCGCCTGGTGGTCCTCGATGTCCGAGCTCGACCACAACGAGGTGGTGGGGTGGACGGAGCCGTTCGGCCGTGCGCACGCGGTCATCGCGCTCCGGCACGATGCCGAGGATCCGGAGATGGCGGCCCGGTTCCCGCTGTCGCTCCGGATCGCCGCGGACGCGGGCGCCATCACCGCCGAGGTTCCGGCGACCGGACGGAGCGCCCTCGCCCGCCTGTTCTCGCTGATCTCCTTCGGCGACTTCGTGAGCGTCTACGTCGCGATCCGACGGGGCGTCGATCCGACGCCCGTCGACGTGATCACCCGGTTGAAGGCCGCGCTCGTCTCGTGACGGCGGAGCGCGTCCCGTCGCCCGGGGACGGTGTCGCGGAGCGGATCGTCGGCGCGATCCGCGAGCGGACCGATCTGCGACCGGTGGCCGGCGTCGTTCTCGGCTCCGGCCTGGGCGAGTCGATCTCGGCCGCCTGGGAGCGTGCCGGATCGGGCGAGCCGATCGAGATCGCCTACGCCGACCTCCCGGGGTTCCCGTCTCCCACGGTGCCCGGCCATGCGGGCACGCTGTGGCTGGGGACGATCGCCGGCCAGCCGATCGCGATCTTCCGCGGACGGATCCACTTCTACGAGGGCCACCCGATGCCGCTGACGTCGATCACGTCGCGGATCTCCCACGGCCTCGGGGCACGGACGATGGTGCTCTCGGCGGCCGTCGGCGGCCTCGATCCGTCGCTGCCCGCGGCCTCGTTGGTCGTCGTCCGCGACCACCTCAACCTGATGGGGACCAATCCGCTCACCGGCTGGCGGTACGAGGACGGCTCGCCGGCGTTCGTCGATGTCTCGGGGGTCTACGACGCCGAGCTCGCCGATGCCGCTCTCGGCACGCTCCGGGACCAGGGGATCGCGGTGGCCGATGGCGTCTACGCCGCGGTGGCGGGTCCCGCATACGAGACCCCCGCCGAGACGGAGATGCTGCGCCGGATGGGGGCGACGGTCGTGGGGATGTCCACCGTGCCGGAGGCCGTCGCCGCCCGGGCGCTGGGGATGCGCGTCCTCGGGCTAAGCTTCGTCACGAACGTCGCGGGCGGTGCCTTCTCCCACGAGGAGGTGCTGCTCGCGTCGAAGACGGCGGCGGAGGCGATCGGCCTGGTGGTGGCCGAGCTCGCCGACACCTTCTGACGGAGAGGATCCGATGGGACACGACATCAGGGACAGCGGGCTCGCGGAGTCCGGGCGCGGCAGGATCGACTGGGCCGCGGGCGAGATGCCCGTGATCGCCCAGATCAGGGAGCGGTTCGACAAGGAGAAGCCGTTGCAGGGAGTGCGGGTCGCCGCCTGTCTGCACGTCACGACGGAGACGGCGAACCTGATGGAGACGCTGGCGGCGGGCGGCGCCGAGGTGGCGCTGTGCGCCTCCAATCCGTTGTCGACCCAGGACGACGTGGCCGCATCCCTGGTCGAGCAGAGCGGCATCGATGTCTACGCGATCAAGGGCGAGGACACCGACATGTTCTTCAAGCACATCAACGCGTGCCTGGACCTCAAGCCGCACGTCACGATGGACGACGGCGCGGACATGGTGAGCGTGCTGCACAAGCAGCGCGTGGACCAGATCGACGAGATCATGGGCGGGACGGAGGAGACGACCACGGGCGTGATCCGTCTGCGCGCGATGGCGTCCGACCGCGCGCTGCGCTACCCGATCGTGAGCGTGAACGACGCGAACACGAAGCACCTGTTCGACAACCGTTTCGGCACCGGCCAGTCCACCATCGACGCGATCATGCGGGCGACGAACCGCTTGCTGGCCGGCCGCGCCGTGGTGGTGTGCGGGTACGGGATGTGCGGGCGGGGCGTTGCGTCGCGCGCGCGGGGGATGGGCGCGCACGTGATCGTGGTCGAGGTCGACCCGACGGCCGCCCTCGAGGCCGTGATGGAGGGCTTCCGCGTCATGCCGTTGCTCGAGGCGGCTCGCGTGGGCGATGTATTCGTGACGGTCACCGGCGACAAGGGCGTGATCCGGAGCGAGCACATGGAGCGGATGAAGGACGGCGCGATCCTCGCGAACTCGGGGCACTTCGACGTGGAGATCGACAAGGCCGCGCTGGCTGCGCTCTCGGACGGACGGGTGCGACGGATCCGCGAGTTCGTCGACGAGCACACGCTGGCCGACGGCCGGCGGCTCAACCTGCTCGGCGAGGGCCGGCTGGTGAACCTCGCGGCCGCGGAGGGGCATCCCGCAGCGGTGATGGACATGTCGTTCGCGAACCAGGCGCTCTGCGTGGAGTGGCTCGTGAAGAACCACGGCGGGCTGGAGGCGAAGGTGTACCCGGTTCCGACGGACATCGACGAGGAGGTCGCCAGGCTCAAGCTCCGAGGGATGGGCGTGGACATCGACACCCTCACGACCGAGCAGGAGACGTACCTCCGCAGCTGGGAAGAGGGAACGTAGCCCTGGAGGCCGTTCGCATCCGTGCGCATTTCGAGCGCTTCCCCGCATCGCTCAAGGGATCGCTCGTGATGCGCGGAGCCGACGGGAACCCCCATCAGGTCCGGCTCGACGACGCGCGAGCCGTGGAGCTGGCGGGACGCGGTCCCGTGTCGATGGGGATGCCCGCGGCGACGCTCGAGGTCGCGCCGAACCGCGACCTGTTCGTGCCGTTCGAGTTCCCGGTCGCCGAGCTCGCGCCCGGCTGGTACGCGATCGAATGCGCCGTGGCGATCGACGGCGCGCCCGAGACCGTCCGTCCGGGCGCTCGCTTCGCGGTGCCGTGGCCGAGGGGCGCGACGCGGAGGGATCAGGTGCCCGTCGGGACGTCGATCGAGACGGGGGCGGGCACCGTGCGGATCGAGGAGCTCGGATGCAAGAGCGATTCGATGGAGCTCCGGTACGGAGGCGCGGAGGCCTCGATCACGCTGGCCGCGGACGGGACCCGGTTGCCGGTGTTGGAGACGGCGTTCGACACCGAGTCGGGCGCCGGATCCGTCGTCGCGTACCCCGTGCTGAAGACCCAGTCGGTCGTGAGGATCTCCGTCAAGGACGGCGAACCGATCGAGGTCGCGCTGCCCTGAGCGTGTCGGCGGCGCGCCGTAGCGTGCCGCCGTGCGAGAGCGGGTTCTCGATCGGGCGGTCGACGTCCTGTTCCCACGGGCCTGCGCCGGGTGCGGCACGGGTGCGTGGCCGTTCTGCGAGGGATGCAGAGCTGCCCTCGTGCCCCTGCGGCCGCCCTGGTGCCGGCGGTGCGGCCGGCCGTCGGCCGTGGACGTCGAGTCCTGCCGCGACTGTCCCCCGGCACCGATCGCCTCGGCCCGATCCGCGTTCGCGTATCGGGGGCCGGCCCGCGACGCGGTCCACCGGCTGAAGTTCTCGGGATGGCGCGGGGTGGGGGAGGCGCTCGCGGCCGCGGTGGCGGCGCTCGGCCCGCCGCCGGCCAACGCCGTGACGTGGGTCC
>JBOGVC010000158.1:0-5933 GCA_050695275.1 Actinomycetota bacterium
GAGCCCACCGACCGCACGATCGCTTGCGCGCACCGCACCGCGCGGCCGGGCCCGTCGAACGTGGCGAAGAATCCGTCGCCGGCGGTATCGACCTCCCGGCCGCGGTACCGAGCGAGCAATGCCAGCACCTTGGCATGGTGGTGCTCGACGAGTCCCTTCCACGTCCGGTCGCCGAGCGCGGTCACGCGCTCGGAAGAGCCGACGATGTCGGTGAAGAGCACCGTCGCGAGCACCCGGTCGAAGTCCGCATGCTCCCGCTCGATCGCCTCCGCGAAGCGCCTGATGGCACCGGCCACCTCGACGACGTCACCGAGATACGCGTCGTCCTCGTCTCCGGACAGCACCACGAGGTGCGCGCCGGGGATCTGATCGGCCGTCCACCTGGACTCCTCGACGAGGGTGTTCGCCCAGGCTTCACGCATGAACACGGCCGCGGGCACCTGGATCGCGGGGAGCGCGCTCCGGGCGTCGGTCGAGAACCACACGCGGCTGAACCGGACGAGGTCTCCCGGCGCGACGGCGTTGCGCTGGAGCCGAGGCAGCCACTCCACGAACACCGGATCCTCCGCGAGCCGCTCGCCGACCCCCCCGAAGGTCATCCTCGTCGTCTCCTCGCCCCGCGACTGGTCGCCCACAGCTCCATCCTGATCGCGAGCCGCTCCTCGAACCGCCCCTCATCCATCCCCCACGGGTAGTCGGGCGCCTCCGCGATCCGGACGCCCCCGCTCCACAGCACGAGGCCGACCCCGCGCTTGTCGAACAGGATCACCCGCGCCCACGAGCTCAGCTCCCGGACGAATCGCTGGAACGAGGGCAACTCCCAGAACAGCTCGATGTGCGAGACGGACGCATGCACGAAGACGAGATCGATCGGGCCGTCGCCGACGACCTGGTACGCGATGTGGACGTCGTCGTCGGTGGTCGCGTAGCGCGTCAGGGGCGGGTCCACCTGCGCATCCTTGCTGCCCGGGGTGGTCGACCGCAAGCGGCGGTGAACGTCGTGCGCGCGCTGTTCAGGGCCAAATCACGTGCGGATCCCCAGGGAGTACCGGAGCGCCGCGTCCAGCGCCACGAGCTTCTGCGAGTCCAGCGACCCGATCCGGCTTCGGGTCAAGCGCGCGCGGCCACCACGTGCTCCCCGAACCCCAGCGATGGGACGGATCGCCTCGTGCCCTCCGAAGCGGAGCGGGTGGAGGTCACGACGCCCGTCGGCACGAAACAGGCCATCGTCCTCTCGGTCCCGAGCCACGAGTTCGGACCGTGCAAGGCCTTCGTGGCGTTCCTTGATGGCGATGAGGTGCCGTTATCGGTGACGGCGTATGACGCCGCCGGTGAGGCGTTCGCGACGCTCGACCTCGGACCGTTCGATCACGGGCCGGCAACGCGGTAGAGGCGCCATCGGTCCGGGACACCCTTCAGCTCGCGCTCGCCCGCGTCCTCGAAGGAAAGCCCGCTCCCGGCAACGAGGTCCTTCACGGTCTGCGAGACGAGCACCTCCGACGGTCCGGCCGACGCGCCCACGCGAGCCCCGATCACCACGGCCATCCCGCCCACCTTCGCGTCGATCGTCTGCACCTCGCCGGTATGGACGCCCGCGCGGACCTCGATGCCCAGCGGCGCGACCGCGCCGACGATCGACGTCGCGCACCGGACCGCGCGCGCCGGCCCGTCGAACGTCGCGAAGAATCCGTCCCCCGCCGTGTCGACCTCAACCCCGCGGAATCGGGCGAGCTGGCCACGCACCCGCCGATGATGCTCCTCGACGAGCTCCTTCCAGCGGCGGTCGCCGAGCTCGGCCGCCTTCTCGGTCGAGCCGACGACGTCGGTGAACAAGACCGTCGCCAGCGACCGGTCGAGCTCCGCCTCCACCTCCCCGAACGCGACTACGAACCGCTCGACCTCGTCCGCGATCGCGTCAGTATCACCGACCCAGACGAAGTGCTCGCTCCCCGGGAGCTCGATGAACCTGGCCCCGGCGATGCGGCCGGCCATGTCTCTCGATTGGTCGATGGGGAAATCGAGATCCCCCTGTCTCGCGATCACCAGCGTGGGGACATGGATCGAGGACAGCGCGTGGGTGGCGTTGATCTGGCGGTTCATACGCCCAAGAGCCGCGGCCGCGCCCGGACTGGCCGACCTCCTCATGTACGACGCCAGCCACGCGACGAGCCGTTCGTCGGACTCGTGGCCGGGCGCGCCCCAGCTCGCGATCTCGAATCGCGCGAGCTCGAGGGAGCCCCACGTCTCCTCGGCCTGCGCCAGGTACGCGGCCGTGTCCTCCTGGGAGTCGGGCTCTCGGACGGTGAAGTCGGCCGCCGTACCGAAGAGAGCGAGGGCGATCGTGCGCTCCGGATAGGTTGCGGCGAACAGCATCGCCATCGGACCCCCCTCGGACACCCCGAAGACGACGGCGCGCTCAGACTTCACGGCATCCATCACCGCGCGGACGTCGTCCATCCGCGTCTCGAGGTCGGGGAGTCGATCCTCGGACACGCGGTCGGAAAGGCCGACCCCTCGCTTGTCGAACAGGATCAGGCGCGAGAACGTCGCGAGACGACCGAGGAGCCGGGCGAAGGCGGGCTCGTCCCACATCACTTCGATGTTGGTCACCCACCCCATGACGAAGACCATGTCGACGGGTCCCTCGCCCACCACCTGATAGGCGACGTGGACCCCGTCGGCGGTCCTCGCGTAGCGCGTCTCGGGCGTCGTCATCGACCTCAGGAGCATCCTTCGTGCAGGTACTGCCGGCACTCGTCGCCGGAGAGCTCTCTGGCGACATTCTCCCGGGCGATGCGGATCAGCTCGTCGAGGTCGAGCGCCCAGACGCGGACCACACCGTCGGGAGTCGCGGATGCCAGCCGCCTCCCGTCCGGGCTGAAGTCCAGGCCGGAGACGAGGAACTCGTGGCCTCGGAGCACGAGCTGTTGCGCGCCTGTCTCGGCGTGAGTGTCGAAGATACGGATCGCCGCATCCTCCCCTCCGGTCGCGAGCATCGTGCCATCTGGGCTGAAGACTACGTTCATGACCGTGACCCCTCCCGCACGGAACGACCGCTCGACCTTGCCCGTCGCGGCGTCGCGGATCTCGACGTTCCCGCCGAAGAACCCGATCGCGAGCCGATCCCCGGGCCCGTCGAACGCGAGCGATGACGCGCCCACGGCGTCGAGCTCCCGGACCACCTTCTTGGCCCTTCGGTCCCAGATCGACACGTGGTTCGTGTCCGGCTGCTGTCGGTTGAAGCTCGCGGTGGCGATCGTCAGACCATCCGGCGCGAAGGCGACCGCCTGGATGATGTGAGGGTCGGGTTCGGATCCGACGAGCGTGGCGCGCCCATCGTTGTCAGCGTCGAGCACGTGCAGGCTTCCGTCGTACCCGCCGACGGCGAGATACCGGCCGTCGGCGGTCCAATCGATCGCGGTGATGACATCCTCCCGAACCTCGAAGTCGAAAGCGGTTGTTCCCGTTTCGACGTTCCAGACCGAGACGACGTTCGCGGCGTTGCGGACCATCGCGATCAGCTCGCCGTCCGGACTCGGCGCGATCAGGAGTACGGGCTCCTCCGAACCGGTCGCGGGGCCGAGCTTCGTCACCGGCGTGGCCGCATCACGGCGGACGTCCCAGATCGCGACGGAGCCGCGGTCGCGCGAGGCGACGATCCGCCCGTCGGGCAGGTAGGCGACGTCGACCGGGGCGAGGTAGTCCGTCTCTGCGTTGAAGACCTCGGCGTCGCCCGCGACCGAGAGATCCCAGATCTTGACCGTTGCGATCCCGACGTCGCCGGTGATGACGCCCTGCCCGTCGGGCGAGAACGCTGCGAACATCCCCGACTGGGTCTGCTGAGCCGCCAAGAGGTGCACCTGGCGGCCCTCGACCTCGACCGTCCCTCGGGTCGGGTGCACCTCGAGCGCCCATACCCGCGCCGTGCCGTCGCTCCCGCCGGAGACGATCCGTTGCGAATCGGGCGACCAGTCGACGGTACTCACGACACCGGCGTGTCCGACGAGCCGCTCCTCGAGCGTGCCGGTCGCCGCGTCCCACACACGCACCGACGAGTCGCCGGCACCCGTGGCGATCCATCGGCCGTCCGGACTCCAGGAGACGGAGTTGACGGAGTGGAGGTGTCGGGGGAGCTCCAAGAGGAGGTCGCCGGTCCGGACGTCGAACACCGGCACGGAGTCCACGTCCGCGCTCGCGACGGCCAGCCGGCTCCCATCCGGGCTCAGGGCCGTGTCGAATGCGAACGTGTCCAGACGATCCAACGTGCGCACGACGCGACCGGTTGCGGCCTCGGCGACCCGGACCGTGCCGTCGTCCGGCCAGGCGGCGGCGACGAGTCCGCCGCTTGCATCGAACGACTGCCCCACGGCTCCCGACGTCCCCGCCACCCTCGCGATCTCCTCGCCGGTGTCGGGGTCCCACACCTTCAGGAGTCCATCGTCGCCGGCGGTCGCGAGCAACGACCCGTCGGGTGAGAACTGGACGTCGTTCACGTCGCTGTTCTCGTGCCCGGTCCACGACCGGACGGAGCGGCCGGTCGTGGCGTCGCGCAGATCGATCGTGCCCGTGTTCTCGGGGCCCTCGGTCACGAAGACACCATCCGGACTCCAGTCGACGGTGCCACCGAGACCCTTCTCGGTCAGCACGATCCGAGACGCGATCACGGCTCGGTGGAGTGCCTCCTCCGACTCGGGAAGCACGGTGCCGTCTGCCGAGCGCGTGCGATCGATCGCTTCGAGCGCGAGGAGGATGCTGCGCTCGGGGTCGACGTCGAGGTTCGCAACCGACGCGGCAGCGAGCTCGCGGGCCTCGGCCGTCCGGCTATCACGCCCGGCCCGCCCAGATTGTCGGAGCGCGAACGCCGTCAGGGCGATCGCGACAAGTGCGGCCACGCCGAGCACGGCCACGAGCGCGCGGAGGCGGCGGACCGACCGGCGTTCGAGCTCCTCCTCGTGCGCATGCCTCGCGTCTTCGTCGACGCGCGAAGCGTCGAGGTACTCGCGCTCCTCCGGCGTGAGCGCGATCTTCGAACCCTCCCGCCACGATTCGGCCTGCTCCAGCCGGGAGCCTCCCAGGAGGAACGACGCGTCGCGGTCGGCCTCGATCCACTCGCGCGTCGAGGCCGCGACCCTGCGCTCCGTCCGAAGGTCCTCACGCGCGGCGTCGATCCACCGATGGAGCCGCGGCCACGCCGTCAGCATCGCCTCGTGCGCCAGCTCGATCGTGGGCTCTCCGGTCTTCGCGTCTCGGTCGAAGGAGAGCTGTCGGGAAGCGCCGAAGGTGTCGAGGACGGCGGCCATCGCCTGCTGGTCGACGTCGAGCGAGGCCACCTCCGCGCGGGGCACCCGGCGACGCGTGTCCTCGGTGCCCTCCCCGAGCGCGACGAGCCGCAGGAACAGCTGGCGGGCGGCCTCCCTGCCGGCATCGTCGAGCTGCGCATGGAGCTCCTCCGCTCGCCGGCCGAGCGCTCCGGACACGCCCCCGATCTCCCGGTACGCCTCGAGGAACAGCGTGCGACCATCGCGCCGCTCGAACAGCTCGGTGAGCGCGTACTCCATCAACGGGAGCGCGCCGGGCTCCTCGGCGACGTCGGCGAGCATCGCGGCCACGAGACCGGGTTCCAGCGAGACGTCCACGCGCTTCGCCGGCCCCGAGATCGCGCGCTCGAGCTCCTCGGCCGATAGCGGGATCACCGCCTCGACGCGGGACTTGAACAGCTCCGCGAACCCCCGGTAGAGCAGCGGGCGATCGTAGAAGTCGGCGCGGAGCGTGACCACCACGCGGAGGCGGCTGCGGGGATCGGTCGCGGCGGCCTCCAGGCTCCCGAGGAAATGCGTTCGAGCCGCCTCGTCCTCGACGAGCGTGAACACCTCCTCGAACTGGTCGATCACGAGGACGAGCTCGCTGCCGTCGGACGGCAGGAGCCGCAGGAC
>JBOGVC010000159.1:0-10785 GCA_050695275.1 Actinomycetota bacterium
GCCCGGGAGCTCGGCCTCGGTCAGGACGCCGGCTCGGAGCGCGTCGTCCACGTCGTGATTCAGGTACGCGATCCGGTCGGCGAACCGCACGATCTGGGCCTCGAGCGTGGAGGGCGGCGGCATCGACCAGGGGTGGTTCACGATCCCGTCGCGCACTTCCCACGTGAGGTTCAACCCAATGCCGTCGTTCTCGAGGTGATCCACGACGCGGAGCGACTGCTCCGAATGACGGAACGGCCGGCCGAGGAAGGGGGTGAGCGCCTGCTCTCCCAGGTGGCCGAACGGCGTGTGGCCGAGGTCGTGCCCGAGGGCGATCGCCTCGGCGAGGTCCTCGTTGAGCCGCAGCGCCCGCGCGGCGGTCCGGGCGATCTGCGAGACGTCGAGCGTGTGCGTGAGCCGGACCCGGTAGTGATCGCCCTGCGGCGAGAGGAACACCTGGGTCTTGTGCTTCAGTCGCCGGAAGGCCTTCGCGTGGACGATCCGATCGCGGTCCCGCTGGTAGACGGTGCGGAGGTCGTCCTGCGGCTCATCGCGCTCCCGCCCCTTCGTCGCCGAGGCCAGCTGCGCGCGCTCCGAGAGGACCTGCCGTTCGATCTCTTCGGTTCGCTCACGGGGGGTCGTCATCGTGGCCATCGTAGCGGCCGGCGGAGACACGCCCTCTCGCTGGCGGTGCCCGTTGCGGATCGCGTGCGCTACGGTGAGCGGAGACCCACGAGCGGAGAGGAGCACGGATGAAGACGAAGAAGGGGAAACGGACGGCGCACTTCGGCGTGCAGATCGTCGAGAACCCCAACAACATCACGCTCTTCTTCGACGGGCATGATCTCCCGCCGATCATCTTCAACTCGAAGACGGGACAGAGTGGCAAGAAAGCTCACCGGAAGCTGAAAGGGATCCTCGATTCCGTCGAGGCGAAGGGCGAGATCAAGACCGCGACGAAGACGGCGGCGAAGGCCGTGACCGCAGCCGTCAAGACGGTCTCCAAGGAAGCGGTGAAGGCCGTCTCCGACCGGACCGGAAACGGGACCGACAAGTAGGAGCCTCTAGCCGCCGAACACCCGGTAGTAGAGGTACGCGAACGTTTCGCGGACGTAGCCCTCGAACCGCGTCTCCTGCGACGTCGCCGCGGATTGCCACGTGGCCGACGCATGCCCGTCGATCCCCAGATCCTCGGCCATCCGCTCCACGCGCGCGTTGTGCCAGGGATCCGACACCAGGAAGGCGGACCCCATCCCGCCATCGCGAAGCACGGGCACCGCGGCCTCGAGTGACTCGAACGTCGTGTGTCCCTCGGGGACCGCGATGATGGCTTCCGCGGGCACGCCCTGGTCCATCAGGTAGTCCCTGCCCGCCTCGGCCTCGGTGGACCGGTCGCCCGGCTGCCCCGCTCCGAGGACGAGCACCCGCTCTGCCCGCCCCTGGTCGTAGAGGAGTGCGGCGTGGTCCAGGCGCCCCGCGAACACCGGCGAGGGCTCCCCGTCGTACTGCGCCGCCCCGAGGACCACGATCGCGTCGGCCCTGTCGATCTGGGAGGCATCGTCATGGTGGGCGGATCGCCACACGACGATCGCGCAGCCGGCGACGAAGCCCATCGTCAGGAGGACGGCGAAGGCGAAGCTTGCCAGGACCGGATGACGGCGGATCCACCGCACCCGGCCAGCCTATCGCCGCCCTCCGATACGTCTTGCGCCGCCGAGACACCAGGCGGGCTACCCGCAGCGGGTGGGGTAGCACTCTGCCGTCCAATCCTCCCTGGCCACGGCCTTGAAGTCCCCGTCCGACCGATACGGGAGGTAGCGGAGCTCGGTGCCCATCGTGTTGTTGCGCGCGTGGACGATGTAGTCGCTCCCGCTCGAGCCCTCCTGATGGATCAGCGCGATGTGGCCCCAGCTGGAGTGCCGCTCCACCAAGGCGTCCATGAAGGCCGTGGACGCATATGTCTTCGAGATCAGACGGAACGGGTAGCCCGGCGCCGGATCGAAGTACGCCCACGTGCTGTACGGGCCGTGGATGTTCTTGTCGTGCTCCCAGAAGTGGAACCCCCCACGGCCGATGTTCGCGTCGAGCGCCCACGTCTTGAACGTGAAGCCGGAGCAGTCGGCGCCCTCGCCACCGCCATCGGTGGGAGCGCTCGGCGTGTCGTCGTAGCCGTTGAGCCGATAGCACCCGCCGCCGAACTCGTAGCCCTCCCCCACGGCTCGCATCGCGTAGTCGTCGGCTTGGGAGCGCTTCCATGTCTGGCGGTCCGACCCGCCGCCGTGGCAGTTCTCCGTCGCCCAGCTGGCGAGCGCCCGATGTGCGGGAAGGAGCACGCCCAGCATGAAGCCGACGCACACTGCGATCCTCACGACCTTCGCCGTTCTCCTCATCGACCCTTCACCTCGAATCGCTCGATCCGGATCCCACGATCGCCCGCGTAGACCGCCAGCACCTCGTCCGGCGCTCGGAAGCGCACCGTGGATGCCGCCGCGTCCATCTCCCGCGTGGGCGGCGCGATCAATTCGGCCGTCACGATCGAGCCGTCGGCCGCGAACCGCAGCAGCGCCACCGCCTCGCCCTGCTCGGACCAGAGGCCGCGCGCCGCGATCGCTCCGCCGTCGGGCAGACCGCGGACGAAGTGATCCACACCGGGCTGCACGCCCGCCGGGAGCCGCAGTACGGCGCCGGACCTCGAGCCGTCGGGCCTGGCCCAGACGAAGGCCACCCGGCTGCCCGAGAGATCCTGTGAGAACGCCACCGCTCCGTCGCGGCCGGGCAGGGCGGACGCGAGCCCGCGCGACTGTGCCTCCGCCGGCAGCGCGAGGCCCGGCCGCGAGCGCACCGGCGCCCACTGGGCCGGTCCGACCCACACGTGCGGACCGCCCGGCGTGATCGCGATCCGCTCGGCGACGCCGGTCTCCACCCCGTACCGGCCGATCACACTACCGTCGGTGTCCAGCTCGAACGCCGTCGCCCCCAGACCGAGTGTGGTCACGGCCAGCTCGCCCCTCGACCCGACCGCGACGTCCACCGGTCGCTTGATCGGCAACGGCACGGCGCCTCGGGGCTCGCCCCCGGCCGTCAGCACGAGCATCCGCCCGTGCACCCAATCCGCCACGCGTATCGAGCCGTCGGGGGCGACGTCGAAGCTCGAGGGCCCGAGCGGCTGCTCGTCGCCCACCCCGCCGACGCGCCCCACCTCGCCCGTGCCGTTGCCATAGGGCAGGCGCGCCACGACGCCATCGCTCGGAACGACGGTGACGAGGTCGAACGCCCCCGGCCACGCGACGTCGCGGAGACCGGCCGTCGTCAGCACGCGGAACGCGGAGGTCGCGCCCCCTTCCGGGAAGACCACGCGCGTGCCGCCCTCGATGGCGAACTCCATCCAGTACGACAGACCGTCCTCCGCGACCGCCGATCCCGGCACCACGAAGCGGACGCCCGGGGCGTCGAGGGTCCCCCGGACATCCGTCCACCCCGAGGATCCCCTCGACAAGACATGGAGAACGGCCGAAGCCACCTCGCACCCGCTCGCTGCCCCCGGGCAGGCCAGTCCCGCCGAGAGCTCGAGATCGGCGCCCGGATCAGCGAGCACGCGGGCCACGTGCAGGACCACCGGCGGAGCACCGGGAGGCCCTTCCGAAGACGCTCCGGTGAGCGATGCCGCGCCCACGGCCGCGCCGATCGCCAGACCTGCCACCAGGCCGGCCACCTGCAGGCGACGGCGGCTGGTGCATGTGCTCATGAGCCACCTCCTCCTGGTCACGGGGGAGGTGAGGGAGGAGGCGAACGTACCCCTTCGCCGAGAGAGAAACCGTGATCGAACGCACGCGGGAGTCATGGATCGATGACCCCTTCCGGCATCGTTCCTATCCGGTAGCGTCGGGCTTCGATGGCCCCACCTCGCTCGTTCCCGATCCGCTACTCGAGGGTCTCCCGCTGGCTGTTCGCTCCCCTGTTCCTCGGAGCGCGCCACGCGAAGGTCGAGCTCGCCGACGACACCCTCCAGGTCCGGATGGGATGGGCGTTCCGCGCTTCGATCCCTCGTCGCTCGATCCGGCGAGCCGCCCTCCACCGCGACGTGTGGTGGGCGATCGGCGTCCATTCGGACCTTCGCCTCAAGACCTGGCTCGTGAACGGCTCCTCGAAAGGCATCGTCTTCCTCGACCTCCTCCCACCCGCGAGAGGCAGGATGGGGCCGTTCCCCATCACGATCGAGCGGCTGGGCCTCGGGCTCGAGGACCCCGAGGGCTTCCTCCGCGAGCTCGGTCTCTGACCCCGGACGATCAGCGGCCGGCGAGGAGGTGCTCGTCGTACCAGGCCTGCGTCCGGACGATCGCGTCGAGCGCGTGGGCCCGCTCCATCGGCACATGCCCCTCGCGGGGGTAGACCACGAGCTCCACCTCGGCGCCGGAGGACGCGACGGCCCGGTACAGCTCCTCAGCCTGCCCGACGGGCGTGCAGCGATCCTCCGCCCCCTGGATGATCAGCGTCGGGGTGGTGCACCGGTGCGCGTGCGTGACCGGTGAGCGTTCCAGGTACTGGCTGCCCGGGTCGGACCAGTCCCCTCGCAGGATCGCCTGGTCGTACCACCACACTTCCGAGGTCAGGTGGAACGAGATGTAGTTCGAGACCACCGACATCGCCACGGCCGCGCGGAACCGATCCGTCTGCCCGACGGCCCACCCCGCCATGTACCCGCCGTAGGACAGACCCGCGATCCCGAGCCGGTCGGCGTCCGTGACGCCCTCGGCGATGCAGTGGTCGACGCCGGCCATGATGTCCCGGTAGTCGATACCGCCCCCGTCGCCGATGACGCCCTGGGCGAACGCGTGACCGCGCCCGATGCTCCCCCGCGGGTTCGGGAGCAGGCACGCGTAGCCGGCGGACGCGAGCAGCACCGCGTTCGGCTCGGAGTCGGAGAAGTAGGCGCCCCAGTTCCACGTGGGCCCGCCGTGCACGCACACGATCGTGGGGAGCGGCCCGGTGGCGCCGGGGGGCGTCATAAGGATCCCCTCGATCTCCGTGCCGTCCTCGCCGGTCCAGGAGATCGTCCGTGCGTCCGGGAAGGTGCGGCCTTCGACGATGTGGTCGTTGAAGGTCGTGAGCCGCTCCCAGCTGGCGCCGGCGTGATCGAACCGGGCGAGCTCGGGAGGGAGGGCGTGCGCCTGGTGGGTGGTCCACACGTGCGTGCCGTCGGATGTGACGGCGCAGGCGGGCGTGGTCACGGCGTCGCCGATGAAGGCATCGTCGCGCCACGGCTCCGTGCGTCGGCCGTCGAGGTGGAGCCTGCCGCACGCGGTCCCGGTCCCATCCGTGCGCCCGTACCAGAGGGAGTCGTCGTCGCACCACGAGGCGAGCCCGACCGTCTCCAGGTCGGGCCACGGGTCGGTGGTGGTGCGGGTGGCGAGATCGATCACGACGACGCTGCCGGCGAGCAGGCCGTGGTCGCTCGCGTAGCCCTCGACGACGATCGCCCGGGCCGAGTCGGGTGACAGCGCGAGGCTGCCCGTCTGCCAGGTGGGCTCGTAGAGGGTCTCGGCCGTCCGCGCGGCGAGGTCCAGACGGGCGACGACCGACCGGTACCAGCCGGATCCGGAGTGGTCCTCCGAGACGAGCGCCACGATGGTGCCGTCGCCGTCCCAGTCGAACTCCCACACGCTGCGATCTTCCGGGCCGACCTCCTCGGCGCGGTTGGTCGCGAGATCGACGAGGAACAGGCGGCGGCGCGCGTCGCCGGGGCGTCGCGTGGCCGGGTCCGGAGGTGGCGTGGCGCCGTTGACCGCGCGGGCGCTCCAGTCGAGTCCGTAGGAACCGGGATCGGCCGCGAGGACGAGGAGGCGTCGCCCGTCGCTCGACCAGGCGATGCTCTCGGCGGAGCCGTCGAGGGTGGCGGCGAGCCTGGCGGCTGCGGCGGCCCCGGTGGCCGGCACCGTGTACGGGAGCTGGTGGCCCGGCGTGACCCGATCGGAGAGGAACGCGAGCTGCGATCCGTCCGGCGACCAGGCGGGCGTCCGGTCGCTCCACGGGCCTGACGTGAGCTGGACGGGCGGGCGGCGCGCATCGGTGTCGATCACGTAGAGGTCGCTCGGCACGAACGAGCCCTCGTCGGCAACGGTGGCGTGGAGCGCGAAGGCGAGCGTGGTCTCGTCGGGCGAGAAGGCGAGCTCCGCTGGCGTACGGACGTCGAGGAGGAGCTCGGGGGTGGGTGCGTTCGGCGACATGGCGCGTATCTTCCCCGAGCCGGGGGGTTCCGTCCCGTTCCGATCCCGGAAGTCGGCTCGGCGTGGATCAGCTACTCGCCGACGCCTCGAGCTAGCCCTTCCGCGCCTCCCGGAGCCGCCGCCCCGCCTGCCATGCCATCCACGGCGACCGGAACGCGAACCGGTCCTCGTGCTCCTCGCCATCCCTCGTCCAGCGGAGCACGATCCAGACGTCGATGTCGGGCTCGAACGACTCGCGGAGCGGCTCCGGCACGTGCTGGCCCGCCGCGTCCACGACGTCGATCTCGGTGAGGTCCGATCGCGGTATCCGACCCACCTCCAGCACGTCGTAAACGCTCGCTCCGAGCGGCGTCTCAGCGAGGAACGCGATCCCATCGGGCACGATCGCCACCAGCACCGGGACGGCCTCGTCCTCGACGTGGACGACGCCACACGGGAACGAGGCCTCCGCGCCGCTCGCGTGCAGCCACTTCGTCCGCGCCCGCTTCTTCGCGTCGCCGGCGAGCCGCTCCTCGCGGAGCTCCGCCCTCTCGTTCGCGAGGCTGTTCTGGACGGCCTGCCGACCGCGGGCATGGATCACGAACTGCGCCAGCATCGCCACCTCGAAGAGCGGCATGCCTACTTCGAGGCGGACTCGGCCTGTCCCACCGCGGCCTGGCTCGCCGCCAGACGAGCCGTCTCCACGCGGAACGGCGAGCAGCTGACGTAATCGAGTCCGATCTCGTGGCAGAACACCACGCTCGCCGGGTCGCCTCCGTGCTCGCCGCAGATCCCGACGTGCAGCTCGGGGTTCGCGGCGCGCCCCTCGTCGGAGGCCATCCGCATCAGCCGGCCCACCCCGTCGACGTCGATCGTGACGAACGGGTTCGCGGGCACGAGCTTGCGCTCCTCGTACATCCCCACGAACTTGCCGATGTCGTCCCGCGAGAACCCGAACGCGGTCTGCGTCAGGTCGTTGGTCCCGAACGAGAAGAACTCCGCCGTCTCGGCGATCTCGCCGGCCGTCACGGCAGCGCGCGGCAGCTCGACCATGGTCCCCCATTCGAGGTGCGAGAGCTCCGTCTCGCCGAGCGCCTCCGCCGCCACCGGCTCGAGCTCGTCGCGCATCTGGCGGAGCTCCGGCGCCGTCGCGACCAGCGGGATCATGACCTCGACCTGCGGATCGCCACCCTCGCGGCGCAGCTGACCCGCCGCCTCGAAGATCGCGCGCACTTGCATCGCGTAGAGGCCGGGCTTCACGATCCCGAGCCGCACGCCTCGAAGTCCCAGCATCGGGTTGGCCTCGTGCAGCTCGTTCACCTTCTGCAGCACGGCCTTCCGCTCCTCGACGTCCTCGCCGCGGGACTCCGCGAGGGCCACCTCCACCGCGAGGTCCACCTGGTTCGGCAGGAACTCGTGCAGGGGCGGGTCCAGGAGGCGCACCGTGACCGGCAGCCCGTCCATCGCCCGGAAGATGCCGACGAAGTCCTCGCGCTGGAGCGGCGCGAGGGCGTCGTAGGCCTTCGCCTCCTCCTCCTCGGTGTCGGCGAAGATCATCTGCCGAACGGCCTCCACCCGCTCCTCGCCGAGGAACATGTGCTCGGTCCGGCACAGGCCGATGCCTTCGGCGCCGCGTTCGCGCGCGTTCTTCGCCTGGTCGGGGGTGTCGGCGTTGGCGCGTACCCGTAGCCGCCGCATCTCGTCGGCGTGCGCCATCAACGCCTCGAACGCCTTCCAGATCTTCTCCTCGCGGGCCTGCGCGTCCCCGGCGCGTGCCTTCTCGAGCACCGACTCCTCGAGCGGCAGCTCACCCACGTACACGTTGCCGGTGAAGCCGTCGATCGTGATGACGTCGCCCTCCTTCACGGAGGTGCCGTTCGCGGAGAACGTCCGGTCGGCCGGCGAGAGCTTGATCGCATCGGCGCCGCACACCGCCGGGATCCCCTCGCCGCGGGCGACCACGGCCGCGTGGGAGTTGGTCCCACCGGCGCTCGTCAGGATGCCCTGCGCCGCGATCATCCCGTGGTAGTCGTCGGGTGTGGTCTCCCGGCGCACGAGGATCACCCGCTCGCCCTGCTTCCCGAGCCGCTCGGCCTCGTCGGCGGTGAACACCACCGTCCCGATCGCGGCGCCGGGCGAGGCGTTCAGCCCCTTCGCGATCGGCGTGGCGCCATCGGCCTTCACCCGACGCTTGAAGAGCTCCTCGAGCCGGTTCGCGTCCACACGCAGGAGCGCGGCGTCCGCGTCGATCAGGGACTCCCCCAGCATGTCGTGCGCCATCACCCACTCGGCGAACGCCGTCCGCTTGCCCACGCGGACCTGGAGGATCCACAGCTTCCGCTTCTCGATCGTGAACTCGATGTCGCACATGTCGCGGTAGTGCGTCTCCAGCGTGTCCATGTGCGCACGGAGCCCTCGGTACGAATCCGGGTCGAGCTCCTCGAGCTGAACGAGCGGCAGCGTGTTGCGGATCCCCGCCACCACATCCTCACCCTGCGCGTTCGCGAGGTAGTCCCCGTACGGGACCTTCTCCCCGTTGGACGGGTCGCGGGTGAACGCCACGCCGGTGCCGGAGTCCTCCCCGCGGTTGCCGAACACCATCGCTTGGACGTTCACGGCGGTGCCGAGGTCATCCGAGATCTTGTTCTGCCGCCGGTAGTCGATAGCCCGCTTGCCGTTCCACGACTGGAAGACCGCCGCGATCGCCAGGCGCAGCTGCTCCTTCGGGTCCTGCGGGAACTCCTCGCCCGTGTGCGTGCGGTAGATCCCGCGGAACTCCTCGATCAACGCGGTGAGCTCGTCCGCGTCGAGGTCGGTGTCCTGCGTCCCCTCGCCCTTGCGCTCCTTCGCGCGGTCGAGGGCTTCCTCGAACGCCTCCCCGGGGACGTCCATCACGATCTTGCCGAACATCTGGATGAACCGCCGGTAGGCGTCGCGGGCGAACCGAACGTCGCCGTCGGACTGCTTCGCCAGGCCCTCGATGGACCGGTCGTTCAGCCCGAGGTTCAGGACGGTGTCCATCATCCCCGGCATCGAGAACTTCGCACCGCTGCGCACGCTGACGAGGAGCGGGTCGTCGGGGTCGCCCAGCTGCCTGCCCATCGCCTCCTGGAGGGTGGCCAGGTGCTCCCCGGCTTCCTGGAGCATCTCCGCCGGAGCACCGCCCTGGGCGAGGAACGCCAGGCAGGCCTCGGTGGTGATCGTGAACCCGGGCGGGACCGGCAGCCCCATCGTGGTCATCTCGGCGAGGTTGGCACCCTTCCCGCCGAGGAGGTCCTTCATGTCCTTGTTGCCCTCGGAGAAGTCGTACACGTACTTGGTCATGCCCCGAGTGTACGGAAGGGGCGCCGCCCGGTGTACGCTCGCCTCCTCACGCGCGACGGAGGTTCGACGGATGGCACACGCCAAGGACAAGGGCGCGAAGAACGTCAAGAAGAAGGCCGCGAAGGGCATCAAGGAGAAGCGGGCCGAGAAGAAGCTGAAGCACGACGGCCGCCGTCAGTCGGGCGCCGTCGAGACGATCGGCGAGCGGAACTAAGCCCCCTCGAGGCTGAGCGACAGCGATCGCAGGATCGACAGCAGCGCGCCCATCAGGGGCTCCCGGGACCCGAACCCCGCGTGCACCGTCGTGCCGTGGGCGTCCATCACCAAGCCGGGAAGCGAGCCGCGCGACACCCAGCGCTCGAGCTCCCCGCTGAACTCCTGCGCATCCTCCGGCGTGTCCCAGACGGTGCTCATGATCACCGCCACGTCGTCGCCGTCGGTCCAGGCGCGGTACGTGCCACCGCCCCAGCCGGCGGCGGCCGACGCCGCCACCTGATCCTCGAGACGGAGATGCAGCAGCGCCTTCAGCCAGAGCTCACCGACGACCATCGCGTCCAGGTCACGCCAGCCCGAGCCGAACGTGGGCGCATAGTCCGCGACGTCGACCGACTCCCCCGGCTCGTGCGGGAACTTCGTGGGATGCATCACCTGCTCCGTCGTGGTCGGGAACGTGTCCAACGCGTCGTCGATCGCCGAGGGTCCGTTCGCGTCGGACAGCGCGTCGGCGAATCGCTGCCCCGTGGTATAGGGGTACGCCTGCATCTCGACGATGAACGGCGGGACCCCGCCGGTGCCATCTCCCGGGATCGACCCGATCTCGTCGATGGGGTACCGGACCAACACCTGGGTCGCGAAATGGTTCGCGCTCCCTTCCACGATGCCGAGCGCGGCCTGGAAGCGCTCCTCCTGACAGCGCGCCACGAGTCCGTCGAGACGGTCGAGATCGAAATGCTGGTCGTCGATCGCGTGCGTGAGCTCGTGGGCCAGCACGAACTGCTCGATCCTGCTGAGGTTCGCGTCGCCGGTGTAGACGAGCTCCTCGTTCTGCGAGTTGTAGAAGCCGAGCACCTGTCCCTGCTGGTACTCCTCGAGGGCCTCCAGGTACCCCACATCGCCCGGGAGCGCGCCGATCGTCTGCCAGGCGCGACTGCGGCGCGCGTAGTAGGGCTCCGGGTAGTACGCGTCGAGGTAGTTCCGCAGCCGGCGATCGATCTCGGCTTCCGTGATCGGCTCGACGTTCACCGGGCGATCGAAGGTGAGCCCGCGCACCTCCTCGACC
>JBOGVC010000160.1:0-8979 GCA_050695275.1 Actinomycetota bacterium
CTCGAGCGGTTCCGCTCGGTCGGGATCGAGGCGACCGGAGAGGTCGGGGACGGCCGGCCGCTGCAAGCGATCGATGACGTGCTCGCGCGGGACACGTTCGACGCGATCGTGCTCTCGACGCTGCCGCCTCGGCTGTCGAAGTGGTTGCGGCTCGATCTCGTGCACCGGGTCCAGACCTCGTTCGGCCTGCCGGTCCACCACGTCGTCTCGCATCGGGAGGCGGTCGACGTCTGATCGAGCGGTGCAGGATCAGCGCCTCGCGACGAGATTGCGGATCGCGAGCCAGATGTTGCGTCCGGGATGCTCGGCCACGCGGCGCATGAACCACGGGTACCAGTGCGTGCCGTAGCTGATCAGCACCCGGACCCGGAACCCCTCCTTCGCCAGGCGTCGCTGGTCGGCGATGCGGATCCCGTACAGCATCTGGATCTCGTAGGCGTCGCGCCCGAACCGGGCGGCGGCCGCCGCTCGCTCGATCCCCGCGAGCAGCTCGACGTCGTGCGTTCCGAGCGCGAGGCGGCCATCGCCACCCCATCGGAGGAACCCCAGGGCGAGCTTCTGGAACGCCTCCCGGATCCGGCCCGCATCGTGGATCGCGACGTCGCGCGGTTCCCGGTAGGCGCCCTTCACCAGTCGGATCGAGCCGCCCGCCGCCAGCAGGTCCGCGACGTCCTGCGGCGTCCGATGCAGGTAGGTCTGGATGCACACCCCGACGCGCTCGGAGCCTTCGCGGAGCGAGCGGTAGATCGCGAGCGTCGGCTCCACGTAGGGAGCGGACTCCATATCCAGGAACAGGTGCCGCCCCAGGGCGGCGGACCGCTCGGCGAGCAGGCGCAGCCGCTCCACGGTCGCCTCCGGGTCGAGGTCGAGCCCGAGGTGCGTGGGCTTCACCGAGATCTCGGCGTCGAGGCCTCGTTCCTCGATCAGGTCGAAGAGCCGCAGGTAGTGCCGGACCACGGCGTCGGCGTCCGCCGCGTTCCGGACGTTCTCGCCCAGGTAGGTGAACGTGGCGGGGATCCCGTCCTCCGCGAGCCGTGCCGCGGCGTCGAGGGCGTCCTCGATCCGCTCGCCGGGCATGAATCGCTTCACCGTCGCGCGGACGAACCGGAACCGGGGCAGGTGCTCGCCCAGCCAGCGGTTCCTCGCGGCCAGGAGGAGCGCATCGCGCGCCGGGTTCACGGCAGGATCGCCTCGACCTCGCGCCGGGCTCGGAGGCCGGTCTCGATCGCACCGTCCATGTAGGAGCCCCAGCCCCGAGCGAAGTCGCCCCCGGCGAACGCGACACGCCCCTCCCGGCGCTCGAGCTCCGGGAGCCACCGGAGCGACCGACCGGGGGCGTACGACGCCCACGTCTCTCCGGAGAGGGGATCGCGGACCCAGTCGTGCCCGCCGACCTCTTCCACACGAGCACCGGGGAGCAGTTCCTCGATCGCCCGGGCTACGGGCTCCGGATCGTCGGGTGAGAGCGCTGCCGCCGAGGGACCGAACCCCACGACGACCGAGCCCCCGTCGGGCGTGCGCCCGACCGTCTCGACGAATGACAAGGGGAAGCGATCCGGCGCCGTCCCGGACATCAACGGGGAACCACCGGCGAGCTTGGCCCACACCTTGACGCCGAGGCTCACGAGCCCCTCATCCGCGGCTTCGCGTTTCCGTTCCGAGAGCGCCGGGTCGAACCGGACCGCGCCGAGGGCGTTCACGGGGAGGGCGACGATCGCCGTGGAGGCGGCGTGCTCACCGTCCGTCGTGCGGACGGTTACGCCCGTCTCGTCCTGGGCGATCTCCTCGACCCGTGTGCCGAGGCGGACGTCCGCGCGCAAGTCGCGGCGCATCGCGTCGACCAGGGAGGCGGTTCCTCCCTCCAGCTCCCAACGGCCGTTCGTGTCGAACACCATCTGCCCGGCGAAGCCGGCGAGGGCGAACGATCGGGCGATCGTCAGGAACCCCACGCGGTCGTTGGGCGCGGAGCTCAGACCGGCGCACAGCGCGTCGAGCAGGTCCCGCCGCCGCGGATCGAGATCGAGGGCGGCGATGCGTTCGGCGGTGGAGGCGAGGTCGGCCTCGACGGCCTCCGGGCCCTCGGGGGTCGACATGGGTTCGGCGAGGTACGCCTCCGTCCCCGCGCAGAGTTGCTCGAACGCTTCAGCGAGCTCGATGAACGCCTTGGGGTGATCGAGCTCCTCGATGCCGTCGTCTCTCCGGAGGAAGGCGCGCTCGGCTTCGGGGAGCTCGACGATGCCGAGCCCATACCGGGTGACCTCTGCCCACAGGTGGGGCTGGCTCCAGTGGACGAACGCGCCACCCATCTCCACGTCGACGCCGGCGAACGAGGAGAGCCATGTCCTGCCGCCCAGCCGCTCACGCGCTTCCAGCACCAGCACGCGCCGGCCACGGTGGCCGAGCTCCCGCGCCGCGGTGAGGCCGGCGAGGCCACCACCGACGACGATCACATCGAGCGCTGGATCCATCGACCGCCCACCTCCTGATCCGGCCGTCGATGATAGGCGCCGTGTGTCACCGGCGCCGCGGATCAGAACTGCGCGCGCTCGGTGGAGCCGTCGAGGGCTGTGGTGGAGGTGCGACCTCCAGAGATCACGTCGGCCACGAGATCGAAGTAGCCGGTCCCGACCTCAGCCTGGTGCCGGGTCGCCGTGTACCCGTCGGCCTCGAGGGCGAGCTCCCGTTCCTGGAGCCTGACGTACGCGCTCATCCCTTCCTCCGCGTAGCCGTGGGCGAGCTCGAACATCGACGCGTTGAGCGCGTGGAACCCGGCGAGCGTGACGAACTGGAACCGATACCCCATCGCGGCCAGCTCCTTGCGGAACCGCCCGATCTCCTCGTCGTCGAGGTGCTTCTGCCAGTTGAACGAGGGACTGCAGTTGTAGGCGAGGATCCGGTCGGGGAACTCGTCGAGGATCGCCTCCGCGAACACGCGCGCCTCGTCGAGATCGGGTGTGGACGTCTCGCACCAGAGCATGTCGGCGAGCGGGGCGTACGCGAGCCCGCGCGCGATGGCCGCCTCGATGCCGTCGCGCACGCGGAAGAATCCCTCGGCCGTGCGCTCGCCCGTCAGGAAGCGCCGGTCGCGCTCGTCGATGTCGGACGTGAGCAGCGCGGCCGACAGCGCATCGGTCCGCGCGATCAACACGGTGGGTGTGTCGGCCACGTCGGCGGCGAGCCGGGCGGCCGTGAGCGTCTGTTCGAACTGCTCGGTGGGCACGAGCACTTTGCCGCCGAGGTGACCGCACTTCTTCTCGGACGCGAGCTGATCCTCGAAGTGCACGCCGGCGGCGCCGGCCTCGATCATCGAGCCCATCAGCTCGAACGCGTTCAGCGTCCCGCCGAACCCGGCCTCGGCGTCCGCGACGATCGGCGCGAGCCAGTCCCGATCCAGCGCGCCGGACGACCAGGCGATCTGGTCCGCGCGGCGAAGCGCGTTGTTGATCCGCCGGACCACGGTGGGGACGGAGCTCACCGGATACAGGGACTGGTCGGGGTAGGTCTGACCGGCCAGGTTCGCGTCCGCGGCGACCTGCCACCCGGAGAGGTAGATCGCCGGGAGCCCCGCCTTGACGCACTCCACCGCCTGGCCGCCGGTCATGCACCCGAGCGCCGCGACGACGTCTTCCGTCCGCAGCAGCTCCCACAATCGCTCCGCCCCCCGCCGCGCGAGGGTGTGCTCGGGGAAGGTCGATCCGCGGAGCCGGATCACATCTCCGGCGGTGTAGGGGCGCTTCACGCCGGCCCAGCGTGCCTCCCGTGCCCATCGCCACTCGAGCGTCTCGGCCTCGCGGGCGATCGCTGTTCCCGTGTTCCCCATCTCATCTCACCCTTTCCGGACGGACCTGCGGACCTGCTGAGAACCGTTGCCTCGGAAATAGAACGACCTCTCGATGGGAGAGGTCGGAAGGGCGCCCGGCCGTGACGGGCCGGCGCCTCAGAGGCCGGATACTCGCGAACCGGGTGCGAGATCGAGATTGAACGGCCGTTCAAACATCGAGCCATGCTTCCACAGACTCCGTGACGGAGTCAACCCCTCTTGCGCTGCAAGGGAAGTCCACACCCACAGGGCGCGATGAACAGGAACCGACCCTCACCCGGCCGCAGAGATGACCGGATCAGGGCCGTGAACGTCCGGGACGAAGGGCCCTCCGGACCACTGGGCGAGTGGGTCTCCGCCGCGCGACTTCGCGGAACCCGGCGCGGTCGTACATGGACTTGGCGCCGAAGAACATGTCGTCGGGATCCTTCTGCTGTTGCGCGTCCACCGGGTAGGCCTCAAGGAGCCGGGCACCATGGGCGCGTGCATGGTCCACGGCCGCTCGGAGCATCCGGTCGGCCAAGCCCTTGCCGCGGGCGCCTCGATCGACGAAGAAGCACATGATCGACCAGACCGGCCGCTCGTCGACGGGCTTCATGACAGGAGAGCGACGGAGCTTCGGATAGTCCTCTCGAGGACCGAGCGACACCCACGCGACCGGGACGCCGTCCTCGTAGCCGATGAGACCGGGGACGGTGCCCTTGTCGACGAGCGATTTCATCGCGCGCCGGTTCTGCGCCCCGACACCGGTACCCGTTCCTGTCTTCCGGAAGAACATGCAGAAGCACGTTCGCACCACGGGTCGATCGAACAACTCGACGAGATCCGGCCACCGCTCTCTCGTCACCGGCAGTGCCTCGAACACGCCGAGCAATCTATCGAGCGAGCGTCCGCTCGATCAGGGCACGATCTTGGAGATGGGCAGCTCGAGGATGTCGGTCGCCCCCGCCGCCTTCAGGTCGGGGATCAACCGGTTCACCCCCCGCTTGTCGACGACTGTCTCGATCGCGAAGCCCCCTTCCGACAGCGGAGAGACCGTCGGCGCCTTCATCGAGGGGACCACGGCCAGCACCTGCGAGAGCCGTTCCTCGCTCACGTTCAGCTTGATCAGGACCCGCCCCTCGGCCCGCAAGGCACCCAGCAGCAGGGTCTGGATATCGTCGATGGCCGCCCGCTTCGACTCCTCGCGCATCGCGTCGCCGTTCGCGATCAGGACCGGCTCCGAGGTGAGGAGCGTTTCGATGATCTTCATCCCGTGTGCGCGGAGCGTGTTGCCCGTCTCGGTGACGTCGACGATCGCGTCGACGATCTCGGGCACCTTCGCCTCGGTGGCGCCGTAGGACCACACGACCTTCACGCTGATCCCCAGGTCGTCGAAGTACCGCTCGGTGAGCTTGAGGAACTCGGTGGAGATGCGGGTGCCCGGTGGGATCTCCTTCGCGCTGTTCGCGAGGTGCTCGTTCGGCACGGCGAGCACCACCTGGGTGCCATGGCCGGTTCCGGAACGCGCGTAGGAGAGCGTCGTCACCACCTCGACGTCGGCCTCCGTTTCGGCGATCCAGTCTTGCCCCGTGATGCCGATGTCGAACAGCCCGTCCTGCACGTAGAGCGGGATCTCCTGCGGCCGCAGGATCGAGACGCGCTCGATCCGATCGTCGTCCACCGTGCCGTGGTAGTCGCGGTCCGATCCCCGGCGCACGCGGAGGTCGGCGGCTTCGAACAACCGCAGCGTCTGCTCCTCGAGGGAGCCCTTGGGGACGACCAGCTTGAGCACGCGCACCTCGTCGGGAGTGAGCACGGAGTGTACGTGGAGGGCCGATGGCATGATGGCGAGATGGACGGGTCGCCGTACCCGATCCGTGTGCTCGCCGTGGAGCCTCCCGCCGACGCGGTAGCGTCCTCGCGTGGACCTCCCTCCTCCCTTGGTGACCGGCCTCGACATCCGAGACATCGAACGACGCGCGAAGGAGCTCCCGACCGCCCGGTGGGGTCGCGGATATCGCGTCGCCGAGGTCGACGCGTTCCTGACGCAGTCCGTTGCCGCCCTGCGCGCGCGACTGGCAGAGAACGAGGGACTTCGGATGGGTGTGCCGTCCGGTAACCCCTGGCATAGCGGAGCGGACGAGAAGCCGCCACGCACCCCCTTCGAAGTGGATGAGAAGATATTCGAGCTCGCGTTCTCTGGTTACCGGATGCGGGAGGTCGACGAACTGCTCGATGAGGTTGCGCACCGTCTCGCGCAGCTCGAGGCCGAGAACGAGCTGCTCGAAGCCCGGAACCCAGCGGAGTGATGGAGGTGGCGACGATCGTGGAACACCCCAGGGAGGACGGCTTCGCGATGCCGGCCGAGTTCGACACCCATCAGGCCACGTGGATGTCATGGCCGACCAACCGGTCGCTGTGGGACGGCCAGCTCGAGGCCGCCCGGGACGAGTGGGCGGCGACCGCCCGCGCCGTCGCGGCGTTCGAACCCGTGGTGATGGTGTGCAACGCGGGAGAAGCCACCGACGTCCGGAAGCGCTGCGGTGACGGCGTGGACCCGTTGGAGCTGCCGATCGACGATTCGTGGCTCCGCGACAACGGCCCGATCTTCGTGCGGAACGAGCGGGGTGAGGTCGCGCTCGTCCACTTCGGGTTCAACTCGTGGGGCGAGAAGTACCTGCCGTACGACAAGGACGCGCGGCTCCCCGAGCTGCTGGCTTCGCACTTCGGGATCAAGCGGTACCGGGCGCCGTTCGTCCTCGAGGGTGGCTCGTACTTCGTCGACGGCGAGGGCACGCTGCTGACCACGGAACAGTGCCTTCTCAATCCCAACCGCAACCCGTCGATGTCGCGCGAGGAGATCGAAGAGGGGCTCCGGTCCTTCCTCGGCGTCGAGACCGTGATCTGGCTCCCGCACGGGCTCGTCGAGGATCGCGACACCGACGGGCACATCGACGGGCTCGCGCAGCTCGTCCGACCGGGTGTGGTGATGCTCGCGGTCGCCGCCGGCGACGACGATCCGAACGCGCCACGCTTCGCAGAGGATCGCGCGACGCTGGAGTCCGCGAGGGACGCGGCGGGTCGTTCCTTCGAGATGCTCGATGGACCGGTGAACTCGTGGGCGACCGTCGAAGGCGTCGGCCCGGTCGTGATCCCGTACATGAACCACTACCTCGCGAACGGCGCCGTGATCGTTCCCGTGAACGGCGGACCCGAGGACGAGCCGGCGCTCGAGCTGTTGGGGAAGGCCTACCCGGACCGCGAGATCGTCGGCGTGCCGGGCGCGATGATCTCCCACGGCGGCGGCGGACCGCACTGCATCACCCAGCAGGTCCCGGCGGGGACGTTCGTCAGCTGATCGAGCGGTGGAAGCAGGACCGTTCGCCCGTGTGGCAGGCGGCCCCCTCCTGGTGGACGCGGGCGAGCAGTACGTCGCCGTCGCAGTCGGCCCGGAGCTCTTCCCAGTGCTGGGTGTGGCCCGACGTGTCGCCCTTGCGCCAGAGCTCCTGTCGCGAGCGGCTCCAATAGACCATCCGCCCCTCGGCGATCGTCCGGTCGAGTGCCTCGCGGTTCGCCCACGCGAACATCAGCACGTCGCCGTTCTCCACGTCCTGGACGATCACGGGGATCAACCCCATGTCGTCGAAGATCAGCTCGTCGAGCTCAACCCGCTCCATCTAGAGCCGCACCGGGATCCCGCGGGAGGCCAGGTGCTCCTTGACCTCCCGGATCGTGAGGTCGCCGTCGTGCCAGCGTGACGCGGCGAGGACGGCGTCGGCGCGCCCGTCCGTGAGCGCTTCCGCGAAGTGCTCGGGGGTCCCGGCGCCGCCGGACGCCACCACCGGCACCGCCACAGCGCTGCTGATCGCGCGGAGCAGCTCGAGGTCGTAGCCATCGCCGGTGCCGTCGCGGTCCATCGACGTGAGCAGGACCTCGCCGGCGCCGTGCTTCGCTGTCGCCTCCGCCGCCCACTCGACGGCGTCCCGCCCGGCCGGCGTGTGCCCCGCGTCCACGAACACGTCCCACCCCCCCTCGCGGCGCTTCGCGTCGATCGCGACGACGATGCACTGTGTGCCGAACCGATCGGCGCAGCGCGACAGGAGCGACGGGTCGCGGACGGCCGCCGTGTTGACGCTCACCTTGTCGGCCCCGGCACGCAGGAGCGCGTCGACGTCGTCGTCCGTTCGGACCCCGCCGCCCACCGTGAGCGGGATGAACACTTCCTCGGCCGTGCGGGAGATGACGTCGAGCGTCGCCTTCCGGTCTTCCAGCGTGGCGGTGATATCGAGGAACACGAGCTCGTCGGCGCCCTCGCGGTCGTAGTGGGCCGCCAGCTGCACGGGATCGCCGGCGTCGCGGAGCTCCTGGAACCGCACCCCTTTGACGACGCGGCCGGCGTCGACGTCGAGGCAGGGGATCACCCGCTTCGCGAGCATCCCGTCAGCCCCTCGTCACCTGCGACAGCTTCAACGTCTTCTCGTAGAGGGCCTTGCCCGCAACGGCCGCCTCGCATCCGACCTCGCGGAGCGCCCACACGTCGTCGGCGTTCCGCACGCCGCCCGAGGCGATCACCGGTCGGTCGGTGAGCTTCAGCACGTGCTTGTAGAGCGTGAGGTCCGGTCCCTCGAGCGTGCCGTCCCGTGCGATCGCGGTCACGAGGTATCGCGGCGCGCCGGCGTCGTTGAGTCCCGAGAGCGCGGCCTCGAGCTCGGGGCCCTCCTCGCGCCAGCCGTCGATCATCAGGCGGCCGCCGCGGACGTCGACGGCGACCACCACGCGCTCGGCGAACTCCTCCACCGCCCGGCCCACGAACGAGACGTCGGCGGCGGCGGCCGTGCCCAAGATCGCGCGAGCGGCGCCGTCGTCGATCACCGCAGCCGCGGCCTCGAGCGAACGGATCCCGCCGCCGACCTGCACGGGGACGACGACCGCCCGGCAGATGTCCCTGATCTCCTCCCGGTTGTCGCCCTCCCCGAGCGCGGCATCGAGGTCGATCACGTGGAGCCTTCGTGCGCCCTGCTCCTGGAAGCGCTCCGCCACCTCCACCGGGCGGTCCGCGTACGCCGTCTCGTCGCTCGGGTCGCCTCGCCGGAGGCGAACCGCCCGACCGCCCCGGAGATCGATCGCGGGGATCACGATCATCGGGAGACGGCCTTGACGAAGTTCGCGTAGATCGC
>JBOGVC010000161.1:0-4968 GCA_050695275.1 Actinomycetota bacterium
TCCAGGCGGAGGCCTACGATTTCCCGGCTGCGTTCTTCGAACCTCGGGTGCACCGGATCCGGCGGCCCGGCCCCGACCCGGCGGAGCTCGCGGAGGCGGCGGACGTGCTCCGGGCGGCGGAGCGACCGCTCCTGATCGCGGGAGGAGGCGTCCACTACTCCTTCGCCACGGAGCAGCTCGCGGCGTTCGCGGAGCGACACGGTGTGCCGGTCGTGGAGACGGTCGCGGGCAAGTCGTCGCTCCCCTGGGATCACCCATCGTTCGCCGGTCCGATCGGCGTGACCGGGAGCTCCTCGGCGAACGCGCTGGCAGGCGATGCCGACGTGGTCCTCGCAGTGGGCACCCGCCTTCAGGACTTCACCACCGGCTCGTGGAGCGTCTTCGGCGACGAGGGACTGCGGCTGATAGCGCTGAACGCCGCGCGGCACGATGTCGCGAAGCATCTCGCGCTGCCGCTCGTGGCCGACGCGCGTCGCGGCCTGGAGGAGCTCGACGCCGCCCTCGAGGGATGGCAGACGGCCGCCGAGTGGCCGGCGCGCGCCACCCGGGAGTACGCGGTATGGAACGACACCCTGGACGAGGCCGTCGCGGCCCCCACCTCGACCGGCCTCCCCTCCTACGCCGCGGTGATCCGCCGCGTGAACGAGCTGGCGAGGCCGGACGATTACGCGCTGGCCGCGGCCGGCGGCCTCCCGGGCGAGCTCAACAAGCACTGGCGATCGATCGACGTGGGCACGTTCGACTGCGAATACGGCTTCAGCTGCATGGGGTACGAGATCGGCGGCGCCTGGGGCGCGGCGATGGCGATGCCCGAGCGGACCGTGCTGTCCTTCTGCGGGGACGGGTCCTATCTGATGTCGAGCGCCGACGTATACGGGTCCGTGCTCGCCGGCCACGCGTTCATCCTGATCCTGTGCGACAACGAGGGGTACGCCGTGATCGATCGTCTCCAGGTGTTCACCGGAGGTGTCTCGTTCAACAACATGCTCGAGGACGTCCGCGCGGAACGACCCGCTCGCGTGGACTTCGCGAAGCACGCGGAGGCCATGGGCGCCTGGACCGAGACCGTGGAGGATCTCGAGCGTCTCGAAGGTGCATTGCAACGCGCGCGTGACGCGGACCGCACCGCGGTCATCGTGATCCGGACCGATCCGCACGCGTGGACGGGGGGTGACGCTTGGTGGGACGTCGGCGTCCCCGAGGTGTCGGATCGCGACGAGGTGCGGGTGGCCAAGGCCGCCCACGAGGCCGGCCGGAAACACCAGAGGCCGGGGGTGTGAGCCCGCAGACGGCCGGGGGCGACGGCCGAGGCTCGAGACGCCGGCACCCCACGATCGTCGACGTCGCAGAGCGGGCCGGCGTCTCGAAGTCCCTGGTGTCGCTCGTGCTGCGGGACGCGCCGAACGTCAGCGACGAGAAGCGGGCGGCCGTGACGAAGGCGGCGCAGGAGATCGGCTACCGCCCCAACGCGGTGGCGAGGAGCCTGGTCCGTCGACGCAGCTACCTGATCGGCGTGATGGTCTCGGACCTCCACAACCCCTACTTCACCGAGGTGATCGACGGGATCCAGGAGGCGGCGCGAGGCGCCGGCTACCACGCCCTGTTCAACACCGGTGGGCGCGCCGCCGCCGGGGAGGACGAGGCACTGGACACCCTCCTGCAGCTGCGGACCGACGGCATCGTGATGGCCGGTCCGGTGCTCTCGTCGCGCCGGATCGCCACGGTCGCCGCGTCCGTCCCGGTGGTGGTGGTCGCGAAGCACTCCCGGTCGCCGGCGCACGACTCGATCACCAACGACGATCGGATGGGCGCACGGATCGCCGTCGACCACCTCGTCTCGCTCGGACATCGGCGCATCGCCCACGTCGACGGCGGGACGGGCGCCGGATCCTCGCAGCGCCGAGCCGGGTTCCTGGATGCGATGGCACGGCACGGGATCCGATCGTCGGCGCGGATCGTGACCGGGGCGTTCACCGAGGAGGGCGGCCGCGACGGCGTGGCCACGTTGCTGGGCGACCGACGTGGCGTCACCGCCGTCTTCCTCGGCAACGACCTCGCCGCGGTCGGCGCGCTCGATGCGTTCGACGACCACGGCCTCCGGGTGCCCGACGACATGTCGCTCGTCGGGTACGACAACATCGCGCTGGCCGGCCTCGGGCACATCGATCTCACGACGATCGACCAACCGAGGCGCGACATGGGGGTCACGGCGGTCCAGCTCCTCCTCGAGCGGCGCGACGAGGATCGACGGACGGCCCGACACCTCGTGGTCCCACCCTCCCTGGTCGTCCGCGGATCCACCGGGCCACCCCCTCACCGCGCGGGCGGTTGACGTCCTCGGCCGCGGGGCCGGAAGCTGGAGGCCTCCGACCCCCGAGGGAGGAACCATGGCGCGACGTCTCCCCAAGCGGCTCCCGACTCTCCTGATCACCTCGAGCTTGCTGATCGGCGGTGTCGCCGCCGGTCCGAGCGCAGCCCAGGCGGCGTGTCACCCGATCCAGACGACGCCCGAGTTCACCGGCGTGGTGCCCACGGCCCACGAGGTCCTCGGCTTCGACCTCGGAGATGAGGAGGTGTCGGCGGCCGAGTCGGATGCCTACCTCGGGGCGATCGACGCGGCGAGCGACCGGGTGACGAGCGGGACCATGGGCTCTTCCGTCGAAGGGCGACCGCTCCGCTACGCGATCGTCGGCGCCCCGGAACACGTCTCGTCGAGCGGACTCCCCGCGGTCCAAGCAGCGATCGACCAGCTCCGTGACCCCGCCACGTCCCAGGCCGACGCCGCGGCGCTCGCCGCGTCGACCCCCGCGATCCTGCTGGTGCAGGCGAACGTGCACGGCGGCGAGGAGAGCGGCACGGAGTCGTCGCTCCAGCTGCTCTACGAGCTCGCCGACCGCAGCGACTGCGTGTCCGAGAGGATCCTCGACAACGCGATCGTCGTGATCGTCCCGATCCAGAACCCCGACGGCCGCGAGGCGGACACGCGACGGAACGCCTACGACATCGACATGAACCGCGACTGGTTCGCACGGACCCAGCCGGAGACCGACGCGAGGCTCGAGCTCTACCGACAGCTGCCGCCGGTCCTCGACCTCGACGTGCACGAGATGGGCGCGTTCACGTACTTCTTCCCGCCGAACTCCGACCCCGTGTACCACGAGATCGCCGACGTCTCGAACGACTGGATCAACGGCATCTACGGCCCCGCGATGGCCGACGAGTTCGATCGCCAGCACATCCGGTACTTCAACTACGAGCCGTACGACTTCTTCGGCACGTTCTACGGCGACACGGTGCCGACCGTGGCGTTCCACGGTGCAGGGATGACGTTCGAGAAGCAGAGCAGCGACCCGCTGCCGGTCCGGATGTACGAGCAGTACGTGACGTCGATCGTCTCGGTGTTCGAGGCGGCGTCCCACAAGGACCAGATCCTCGAGGACTGGCACGCGTCGTGGGTCGAGGCCGAGGCGGAAGGAGCGGCCGGAACGCTCGAACGCAACGCGGTCTTCCAGCGGGGACACCGCGTGCTCCAGCAGCCACCCACCGGGGCGTTCGTCCGCCACTACTTCCTGCGCGACGACCCGTCGAAGGCGTACGAGGTGCAGCGCCTGATCCGTCGGCTGCAGCGGATGGACGTGGAGCTCTACCGGCTGACCGAGCCGCTCACCGTGCCCGACTTCCGCGCGTACGGCCGAGCGCCGACGAGCACGGTCCTCCCCGTGGGCACGTACTGGATCCCCATGGCGCAGGCTCGCAAGCACTGGGTGCAGTCGATGCTGCACGAGGACACCTACATCCCACACGACGTCACCTACGACGTCACGGGATGGAGCAACCCACTGCTGATGAACGTGGCCGGCGGGTTCAGCGGATCGGACCTCCACCCTGTGGGAGCGGCGGTCGCCCCGCTGGGCGAGCCGGCGTGGCCGTTCGACGCGACGGGAACCCCCTCGGTCGCGCTCTTCGAAGGGCCCGGGACCACGGCCCTGGAGTCCCGGGGCGGGGTTCGGTGGCTCTTCGCGGAGGTCTGGGGGTTGCCGTTCGACCTGGGGAACGATGAGCACGTGATCTCGGCCGGGGAGATCACCGCCGGAGCGCTCTCCGACTACGACGTGCTCGTGATGCCGGACGGCTACCCCAACTACGCGCTGCAAGCGCTGGGCGCCAAGGGGAAGAAGGCGCTCGTCGCGTGGGTCGACGGCGGCGGGCATCTGATCGCGTGGGAGGGGAGCGCCGAGGTGGCCACGCGGATCGGCGCGTCCACCGCCGTGCTCCAGATGGCGCACACGAACATGCCGGGCAGCCTCGTGCGGATCGCGATGGACGAGACGGGTCCGCTCGCCGAAGGCGTGGGGCCGTTCGCCTGGGCGATGTTCGAGGACGACCCGATGATGGCCCCCGGGCGAGGGGTCGAGGCCGCGGTCTTCCCCGAAGCCTCGAGCGAGGACTTCTTCGTGTCCGGGCTCGACAGCGGCGCGACCCAGCTGGGCGGGACGTCGGCGGTGGTCGACGAGGCCGTCGGGAAGGGGCGGGCGACCGTGTTCACGTTCGACCCGGTGTTCCGAGGATGGGCGGACGGCACCCAGCGGATCTTGTGGAACGCGATCGCCGGATCGGACCCGTTCCCCGAGCCGGCCGCGGGGGTCGGATCGCCGGCCAGAGTGGAGGAAGAGCGGGCTGCCCGCGCGGCGGCGCTCCGCCTGCCACAGGTGGCGGCACCCTTCCGCCTCACGGTCGCGGCGGGCGACGCCCGGGCGACGACGCGCGTCCTCACGGCGTTGGGGGCAACCTGGGTCCGGTCGCACGCGCCCGGCGGCGTGTTGTTCCTGATCGCGAACCCGCGTGAGCTCTCTGCCGAGGAGCATCCGTTCATCACGAGGCTCCCCGATGCGCTCGCGACGCGAGGCATCGTGATCCGATCGCTCAGCCTGCGGTGAGCCATCGGGCCGGGCGGGCGCCGGAGGCGCC
>JBOGVC010000162.1:0-6367 GCA_050695275.1 Actinomycetota bacterium
GGGTTGCTCCGTCGTGAGCCGCGGATCGCGCCCTGGTCGATGACCACGACGCCGTCACGGCCGGCGACCGAGCCGTGGATGAGTGAGCTCTTGCCGGAGCCGGCGACGCCCGTGACCACGCAGAGCACCCCGAGCGGGATGTCGACGTCGACGTTCTGCAGGTTGTGGGCATCCGCGTCGCGGATCTCCAGCGCGCCGGAAGACGAACGCACCGATCCCTTCAGGGTCGCCCGGTCGTCGAGGTGGCGCCCGGTGGTGGTGTCGCTCCCACGCAGCCCCTCGACGTCACCCTGGAAGCAGACGGAGCCGCCCGCCGACCCGGCGCCGGGACCGAGGTCGACGACGTGGTCGGCGATCGCGATCGACTCCGGATCGTGCTCCACGACGAGCACCGTGTTGCCCTTGTCGCGAAGCTGCAGCAGCAGGTCGTTCATCCGCTGGACGTCGTGGGGGTGCAGGCCGATCGTGGGCTCGTCGAAGACGTAGGTCACGTCGGTGAGCGACGAGCCGAGGTGACGGATCATCTTGGTGCGCTGCGCCTCTCCCCCGGACAGCGTGCCTGACGGCCGGTCGAGCGAGAGGTATCCGAGCCCGATCTCCGAGAACGAGTCGAGGAGGTACTGCAGCCCGGTGACCAGCGGGGTCACCGACGGCTCGTCGAGACCCCGGACCCAGTCGGCCAGGTCGCTGACCTGCATCGCGCAGACGTCGGCGATGCTCTTCCCCTTGATCTTCGACGACCGGGCACCCTCGCTGAGTCGGGTGCCGTCGCACTCCGGGCAGGTCGTGAACGTCACCGCCCGTTCCACGAAGGCGCGGATGTGCGGCTGCATCGCGTCGACGTCTTTGGAGAGCATCGACTTCTGGACCTTCGGGACCAGCCCCTCGTAGGTCATGTTGATGTTGCTGACCTTGACCTTCGTCGACTCTCGGTAGAGGAGGTCGTGGAGCTCCTTCTTCGTGTACGTGCGGATCGGCTTGTCGGGGTCGAAGAAGCCCGACTCGGAGTAGATCCGCACCGCCCAGCCGTCCGCGGTGTAGCCGGGGATGGTGATCGCGCCTTCGGCGAGCGACTTGCTCTCGTCGTAGAGCTGGCTCAGGTCGATGTCGGTCACGTTGCCCGTGCCCTCGCAGCCCGGGCACATGCCGCCTAGCAGGGCGAAGCTCGCCTTCTCGGTCTTCGTCTTGGCGCCGCGCTCGACGGTGATCGCTCCGCTGCCCCGTACCGAGGGGACGTTGAACGAGTACGCGTTGGGCGAGCCGATGTGCGGTTCCCCGAGCCTGCTGAAGAGGATGCGGAGCATCGCGTTGGCGTCCGTGGCGGTCCCGACGGTGGAGCGGGGGTTGGCGCCCATGCGCTCCTGGCCCACGATGATCGCCGTCGTCAGGCCCTCCAACACGTCGACCTCCGGCCGCGCCAGCGTCGGCATGAAGCCCTGCACGAACGCGCTGTAGGTCTCGTTGATCATCCGCTGCGACTCCGCGGCGATCGTGTCGAACACCAGCGAGCTCTTCCCTGAGCCGGAAACGCCGGTGAACACCGTCAGCCGGCGCTTCGGGAGCTCGACGCTCACGTCCTTGAGGTTGTTCACGCGTGCGCCCTGCACGCGGATCAGTTCGTGGCTGTCGGCGACGGGATGCGCAGGCGACGACCTGAGGCTCACCTCACCGCCTTCTTCACGAGCGCGGCGATCTTCTTCTCATCGGCGGCGGTCAACTTCGTCAGCGCCCAGGAGGTCGGCCACATCGCTCCTGCATCGAGGTTCGCCGTGTCGTTGAAGCCGAGCGTCGCGTACCTCGCCTTGAACTTGTCCGCGCTCTGGTAGAAGCAGATGACCTTGCCGTCCTTGTCGGCGTACGCGGGCATCCCGTACCAGGTCTTCGCTGCGAGGTCCGGCGCGCTTGCTTTGACGATCGCGTGGATGCGCTTACCCATGGCGCGATCCTTCGGAGGCATCGCGGCGATCGCCGCGAGCGCTGCCTTCTCGTCGTTCGCACCGCGCGCCTCCGCCTTCAGCTCTTGGGCGTACGCTTTGGCCGCAGCTCGTTCCTCGGCGGACCATCCCGTCCCCGTCTTGCCCTGCGCGGTGGTGGTGCTCTTCGCGGGCTTCCGCGTGGCCTTCTTCGCGCTCATCGTTCCCTCCTCTGCACGATCACTCACTGGTCTTGGATCAGCCCGAGCACGTTGTCATCGGGGTCGGTGATGGTCGCCACCAGGCGGCCGCCCCCGACATCGCGGGCCGGGTCCTTCAGGGTGGCACCCGCGGCCGTCACCTCGGCCAGCTTCGCCTCGATGTCCAACACGTGCCAATACGCCACGGGCGAGGTCATGGCTTGCGGTCCGCCTCCCGGTACCAGTCCGATGTGCTGGCCCTCGGCTTCGAAGCCGACGTAGTAGGGATCATCTGTCTGCGGCGAGATGCCGAGCAGTGCGGTGTACACCGCCTTGGCCTTCTCCACGTCGGAGACGGGATGCAGCAGGGTCTTGGCTCCCTGCGTGGATGAGCCGGTCATGTTCGCTCCTTTCGTCGTGGTGATGTCCATGACGGTCAGGGTAGCTGCGGCTCGGTGACGGATGCTTCTCGATTCCTGACCGGTCTCGGAAAGGGTGACTCAGCGCAGCTCTTGGATGCGGATCAGGTTGCCCGCGGGATCGCGGACGGCGCAGTCGCGAACGCCGTACGGCTGATCGATCGGCTCCTGGACGATGTCGACGTCGCTGGCCTGCAGCCGCTCGAACGTGGCGTCGAGGTCCTTCGTCGCCAGATTGATGCCGGCGAACGTCCCCTTGGCCATCATCTCGGCGATCGTCCGTCGCTCGTCGTCGGTGATGCCGGGTGTGACGGCCGGGGGATGGAGGACGATCGACGTATCGGGTTGGTCCGGAGGGCCGACCGTGATCCAGTGCATCCCGCCGTACTCGACGTCGTTCCGGACCTCGAAGCCGAGGGTGTCGCGGTAGAAGGCCATGGCCGCGTCGGGGTCGTCCTGCGGGAGGAAGCTCGAGTGGATCGCGATGTCCATCGCCGTCACACTAGCTGCGGCTCGATGACCGGCGCTTCTCGATTCCTGATCGGTCTCGTCACCTGCTTGACCACGCACGGCGGGATGCCTGCCATCACGCCCGCCTCCTGGTCCCGATAAACGCTGGGAGGCACGCCGACCAGCTCGGCGAAGCGCGTGCTGAAGGTGCCCAGCGACGAGCAGCCGACCTCGAAGCAGACCTCGGTGACGCCGAGGTCACCACGACGCAGCAGCGCCATCGCACGCTCGACGCGCCGCGTCATGAGATAGCTGTACGGCGACTCGCCGTAGGCGAGCCGGAACTGGCGGCTGAGGTGCCCGGCCGACATGTGTTCGCCGCGCGCGAGCGCCTCGACGTCCAGCGGCTGCGCGTACTCGCGGTCCATCCGATCGCGGACGCGGCGCAGCCGCGCCAGGTCGCGCAGGTGCTGCGCAGCGGCGGATCTGCTGGTCACGTGAGAAATCGTGCCACGTGAGGAACGACATGTCAGCGCGCCGGTGTCGTACCAGCCCGCGTATCGAACACGCTTCGGGCGAGGCGTCCTAGCTGCGTCCGAAGTACCCCGCGTCTCGCTCCTCGTGGGCACGGATCACGTGAAGGACCGCGTTGATAAGGGCGAGGTGCGAGAACGCCTGGGGGAAGTTGCCCAGGAGCCGTCCGCTGTCCGGGTCGAGCTGTTCCGCGTACAGCCCCAGCGGGCTCGCACGGGTGAGCAGGAGATGGAGGAGCGTCTCGGCCCGATCGGTTTCGCCGATCTCCACCAACGCGGACACGAGCCAGAAGGAGCACATCACGAACGTTCCTTCGCCGCCGCCGACCCCGTCGTCGGTTTCCCCGACGGGGTACCGGCGCACCATCCCGTGCTCGGTCAACTCGTCCGCGATCGCGAGGACGGTCGCACGGATCCGTTCGTCGTCGGCCGGCAAGAACCGCAGCAGGACCGCCAGGAGCAGCGAGGCATCGAGCACGTCCGATCCGTAGGACTGCACGAGGACCCCGTCGGCGTTGACCCCGTTCGCGAGGATGTCGTCCCGGATCTCCTCGGCCACGGTGTTCCACCGTTCGACCACCTCGGTGCGGCCCATCGCCTCGGCGAGGCGCGCGCCACGGTCGCACGCCACCCAGCACATGATCTTCGAGGTCGTGAAGTGCTTGGGCTCGCCGCGAACCTCCCAGATCCCGTGATCGGGCTGGCGCCATCGAGCGACCGCCTCCTCCACCTGGCGCTCCAGGTTCTCCCAGTCCTCGTCGTTCAGGTACTCGCCGGCTTTCATGTGGAGGTAGACCGAGTCGAGGAGCGCTCCCCAGACGTCGTGCTGATGCTGCTCGAAGGCCGCGTTGCCGATCCGGACCGGTTGCGATCGCTCGTACCCGGTCAGGTGATCGAGCGTGGACTCAGGGAGACGTTCCTCCCCGCCGATCCCGTACATGATCTGGAGCGGGCGGCCGTCTCGGATCCGGTCCTGCATGAAGGAGAGGAAGTTGTTCGCCTCGGAGTCGAAACCGAGCGTGTACAGGCCCCACAGCGCGAACGTCGAGTCGCGGACCCAGCTGTGGCGGTAGTCCCAGTTGCGATGCCCGCCGAGCAGCTCGGGGAGCGATGTCGTGGCCGCTGCCAGGAGCGCGCCCGTCGGGGCGTAGGTCAGCCCCTTCAGCACGAGGGCGCTCCGCTGCAGGGCGCTGCCCCACGGATGATCGGGGAACGAACCCTGGGTGAGCCAATCTCGCCAGAAGTCCTCCGTGCGATCCAGCCGCTCGATCGCCTCGTCGACGTCCCCGGGCCGCGCGGGGTCCGGGTCCGTCCACGAGAGGACGACGAATGCCCGATCGCCCTCCTTCAACGTCGAGTGGGCGACCGCGGCCCGTCCCTCGAACCCGAGCCGGAAGCTCGTCCTGAGCCGGAGGACGGGATCGGCCTCGCGGCCGCGGCCGATCGCTTCGCCGTACCCGTCGGTGGCGAACTCCCACTGGGCGTCCGACCGGTCGTAGTCGAAGCTCGGCTCGCAGTGCATCGTGGCATCGACTTGACCGTTCACGCATTCGAGGACCCGGACCAGCATGTGCTCCGCCTGGAAGTCGCCCGGCGACCGGACGTACGCCTCGTCGCGCGTCTCGGTCTCGTACCAGGGCCCGATCGTCAGGGCGTCGCGCACCACCAGCCAGCCCGTCTTCGTCTGCCACGTGGTCTCGAGGACGTTGGTCCCCGGGAGATAGCGGCGCCCCGTGGGGACGACCCGGCCGACCGGAGCCACACGGAACGATCCGGCGGATCGGTCGAGCATGGCGCCGAAGACGCTCGGACCGTCTGACCGCGGGAGGCAGAGCCACTCGACGGTCCCGTCGGCGGCGACGAGGGCGGTCGTCTCGAGATCGGACAGGAATCCGTACTCGGCGATCGGAGGGAACGGGCTCCGCCGGGGGGCGGCCGCGGAGAACCGTCCGCCTGGTGGCGTTCCGCCGGGGGCGATGTGGTCGCCGTCCTCGCGCATACCGTGGTTCGGTGTCAGTGCAGTCCCTCCGGGATCCGCCACCCACCGTGATCCTGGGCGAGGCGGTCCGCGCTCGCCGGGCCCCACGATCCCTTCGCGTAGCGCTCGATCGGTGGCGGCGCGTCGAGCAACGGTTGCAGGATCCGCCACGTCTCCTCGATCACCTCCTGTCGAGGGAAGAGCGTGCCGTCGCCCCTGATCGCGTCCAGCAGCAGGCGCTCGTACGGTGCGGGCGCGCGCCCGAGCTGCTCGTGGAAGGAGAGGTCGAGGTGCACGGGATCGGGCCGGTCCTCACCCGGTGCCTTCACCATCACGCCGAGGGACGCTCCCGGCTCGGGCCCGATCCGGAGCGTCATGTGGTTGTGGCGCTTCACCTCCCCGATGCGGTCGCCCATGAGGATCGCCGGCGGAAGCCGGAACCGGATGTCGACCTCCGTCGCGGTCACCGGGAGCGCCTTCCCGGTGCGGATCAGGAACGGCACGCCGGCCCAACGCCAGTTGTCGATCTCGAGCCGCAGGGCCGCGAAGGTCTCGGTCTCCGAATCCGACCTGACTCCCTTCACCTCGCGGTACCCCTCGTACTGACCTCGGACGTAGGCGGATGGATCCGCATCGGGGATGGAGCGGAGGACGTCGAGGCGCCGGTCCGCGATCGGGTCGTGGCCTCCCGCGGGAGCCTCCATCGTCACCAGCGCGAGGATCTGGAGCAGATGGTTCTGGACGACGTCGCGGAGCGCTCCGACGGGGTCGTAGAAGCTCCCCCGGTCGGCGACGTCGAAGTCCTCGGCCATGTTGATCTGCACGGTCGACACGTGGTACCGGTTCCAGATCGGCTCGAAGATCTCGTTCGCGA
>JBOGVC010000163.1:0-15444 GCA_050695275.1 Actinomycetota bacterium
TCCGTCTGGTCGTGGGTGACGTACAGCGTGGTGACCTCCGTCTCCCTCTGCAGCGTCCGGAGTTCCGCCCGCATCGCCTCGCGCAGGGTCGCGTCGAGGTTCGAGAGCGGCTCGTCGAGCAGGAGGAGGCTCGGGTCCCCGACGAGCGCGCGGGCGAGCGCGAGGCGCTGCTGCTGACCCCCCGAGAGCTTGGTCGCGAGCCGGGACGAGTACCCCTCGAGGCGAACGCGCTCGAGGGACTCCATCACCATGGAGCGGATGTCGGTGCGAGCGATGTGGCGGCGTCTGCGCGCGGCGCGGAGTGGGAAAGCGACGTTCTCGAACACCGTCATGTGCGGCCAGATCGCGTAGCTCTGGAACACCATCCCGATCCCTCGTTGATCTGGCGGGACCATCACCTTCGGTGTGTGACTCGAGACAACGCGACCGTCGACCGTGATGGTCCCGCGATCGGTCGTCTCGAGGCCGGCGATGCACCGCAGGGTGGTGCTCTTCCCGCATCCGGAGGGCCCGAGGAGCGTGAAGAACCGTCCGCGCTCGATGCGGAAGCCCACCCCATCCACCGCTGGCTGGCCGTCACCGGCGCCTGCGTAGGCCTTGACGAGATCCTCGACCACCAGCGCCGGTTCCGCGTCGCTCATCGTTCCTCTTCCCACGTGTCCGGGTGGAAGTCCTCCCATCCGGGCGCGGCCGTGTCAGGCGCCTTCTCCACGAACTCCTGGTAGTTCAGGTTCGCGAAGTTGTAGATGGGCTTGGACTTGATGACGAGCATCCGCGCCGGCGCGGCGTCCGACGCGTTGAAGTGCTGGTGCACCGTTCCCGGGGGCACGATCAGGAGGTCCCCCGCCTTCCAGTCGATCTGCTCGCCGTCGTGAACGTCGTACCCCACCCCGTTCAGCACGTACATAAGCGCGGGGTTCTGGTGGCCGTGCTTCTGGGATCGGCCGCCCGGCGCGAGCTCCTCCATCGAGGCCTGGATCGTCTGCATCAGTCCCATGCCGGGCTTGAGGAGGGTCTTGTTCCACTTCTGCGGGCCGTTCTTCCACTTCTGCTCCGAGGGTTTGTACACGCGTGGCGAGTCGAGCTGGCGCTGACGCTCCTCACGGAGGCTGTACTTGCCGCTCTTGATCGCGCGGACGAAGACGCGCCCGCCCTCGTACTCCCGTTCGACGTGCATGGTCAACTCCGCTTCGGCGGTCTGCTCCTTCTCCTGTTCCAGCATCCCTTCCTCCTGTGGATCCATCGTTCGTGCAGGATTCGCTATGCCTCCGCGGGTCGCGGCGCATCCTCCAGCTGCTCGAGGTCGTGCCAGCCCAACCACTTGAAGAGCATCGAGGTGGCGCACAGGATCCTGGCCGGCTCCTCCCCGTCGGTGTTGAAGTGCTGATGGATCGTGTTGACGGGGACATACATCCAATCCCCCGCTTCCCACTCGACCCGGCGCGGCGTGTCCTCGGCCTGCCAGTGGTACTCGTCTCGGACCTCTGCCCGGACGTCCCACTGGAGCGAATAGCCGCTGCCCTCGAGCACGAAGATGAACTCCTCGGCCATGTGGCGGTGCTTGCCGGACCTTCCGTCGGGCGGCAGCTCCTGGATGTAGGCCTCGATGTCGGTGACGTTCGCGCTGAGCTTCGGATGCGCGACGTGCTTCAGCCGGCCCTGCGGCGAGTCCTCCCAGATCTGCTCCTCGGCCCGGATCACGTGGGTCGCCTCCGACATCACCCTGCGCTGCTCCCGAGCAGCGACCAGGTCCTCTGCATAGAACGTGCCGCCCGCTCGCTCGGAACGTGCAGCCTGCGACTCGTCGTAGCGGTTCATCCGTCCTCCGTTCTCATGTGGTCGTTCCGGTCCGGGATGTCGTCGCTCGTCCACCGACCGCGCCGTCCGATCTCCTCGGAGGCTCGCGCGAGGTGGTCGGGGGCGAGCACGCCTCCCCGTTCGAAGCCGCCGTCGCGAAGCGCGAGGAGCTTCGCGTGGTCGCACATCGCTGCGAGATCGGCGCCGGCGAGCCCCTCGGTCTCGTCCGCGACCCGCCCGAGCGCGCCGCCCCATCCGGGCGCATCGACGACGTCGGGCCCCAGATGGATCCGGAGGATCTCCAGGCGAGCATCGCGATCGGGCAAGCCCACGCGAACCTGCAACCCCAACCGTCCGGGGCGAAGCAGCGCCGGGTCCACGATGTCCAAGCGGTTCGTCGCCGCCACGACGACGATGTGCGCCGCACCACGGAGGCCGTCCAACTCGATCAGCAGCTGGTTGACCACGCGCTCGCTCGCAGGATTCGACGAGTCGGAGGCCCGCACCGGGGCCATCGCGTCGAGCTGGTCGAGGAGGACGACGGTGGGGGCCGACTGCCGGGCCATCTGGAACGCGTCCCGCACGTGCTCTTCGGACTCGCCGAGCCACTTGCTGAAGATCTCGGGCCCGTTCACGGTCACGAGGTTCGCTCCCGACGCCCCAGCGATCGCTGTCGCGAGGAGGGTCTTCCCCGTTCCCGGAGGCCCGTGCAGCACGACGCCGCGGGGAGGTGCCAGGCCGATCTCCGCGAACGCCTCGGGGTGGAGCAAGGGGAACTCGATCGTCTCCCTGAGGAGGCGGATCGGCACCTCCAGGCCACCGATGTCGGACCATCGCGTCTCGGGGGCCGTGACGACTGCCTCCCGGAGTGCCGAGGGACGCGTGTGTTCGAGGGCCTCCGCCAGGTCCACCCGTTCGACCTCGATGTCGGGCACGCCTCGCTCAGGATCGTCGAGCCGTTCGAGACCCGGCCCCACGCGGCGGCGGAGCGCACGGAGTCCGGCGTCGCGGATCAGGTCGACGAGATCCGCGCCCGTGTGGCCGTGCGTCGCCGCCGCCACCTGGGCCAGGTACGCGCTCGCCTCCGCGGACAGCGGAACGCCTCGGGTATGGATGTCCAAGATCGCGAGCCGTCCCACCGCATCCGGCGGCCCGATCCGGATCTCCCGGTCGAACCGGCCGGGTCGTCGCAGCGCGGGGTCGATGGCATCGATCCGGTTCGTCGTCCCGATGACCACGACGTCCTCCATGCTCACCAGCCCGTCGAGGAGCGAGAGGAGCTGGGTTCCCATGCGAGCGTCGGCGCGCGGGCTGTCCTTGCGCAGCGGCGCGATCGCGTCGATCTCGTCGATCAGCACCACGGAGGGAGCGCTCTCCATCGCCTCCTCGAAGGTCGAGCGGAGGTTCGCCTCCGTACCGCCCTGAACGGCGCTGAGGATCTCGGGTCCGTTGATGTAGAGGAAGTGCGCACCGACCTCGTTCGCGATCGCTCGCGCGAGGTACGTCTTGCCGACGCCAGGAGGACCATGGAGCAGGATCCCCCGTGGAGCTTCGATGCCCAGTTGTTCGTAGATCCGGGGGAACAGGAGCGGGCACTCGACAAGCTCACGGATCTGTTCCACCTCGGTCTGGAGACCGCCGACGTCATCGAACGTCACGAGGTTCGCCGCCACGCCGGGGGGCAGCGTGCTGGTCCTGACGACCAGCCGCGTGTCCGCCGCTACGAAGGCCTGGTCAGGCGTGACGGAAAGGACACGGAACAAGACGTCGCGTCGGAAGTCCGGGAGTCGGACCGAGAGCAACATGGTGGGCTGGACGACCTCCGCCCGTGCGGACAGCATCGCGAGCAGCTCTCCCTCATATTCCGTGATCGGCCGGATCAACGGCGCGAGCGGCTCGAGGACCATCCGACGGGCCGGCCCCACCGAGACGGCGCGGAGGGAGATCCGATCGTCGATCCCCGCTTTCAAGGCGCGCATCTGCTGCTGGCTCAGACGGATCGCGCCGAACCCGACCTCGTCGGGACCGCCCGGGCTCACACGCGTCAGGAGGCGGCGTCCGCGCTCCGTGACGAGCTCGACGACACCGCCCTCCGCCACGCCCGCCTTCGAGAGCACGCTCCCGTCGACCGGAGCCACGATCGGACCCTCGTCGTCGCCCGTCAGCCGCGAGATCGCCACATCGAAGACCGGGCCGGCGTCGCCGGACTCGAGGGTCGCGCGAGCGTCCGTCACGAGCCGCCCCCTCCGATCGCATCGGCGATGTGCTCGAAGCCGCCGAGGAATTCGTTCGCTGGATGGTGGCTCCACACGCTCACAAGCTTCGCGGTCCGCTCGCCCTCGCTGGCGTGCGAGTGGGCAGCCATCGGCGGGATGCAGATGAGGTCGCCCGCCTCCCACCGGTGCTCGCTCCCGTCGTGGTCGTCGCTCCCCGAGCCCTCCAGTACGAGCAGGAGCTCCTCGGCGATGTGGCGGTGGGTGCCCGTCCGGGCCCCCGGCGGGATCTCGTACATCGCGAGATCGAGATCCTGTCCGGCCAGGTTCGCCCAGTTCGAGACGTAGAACTTCATCCGTCCGCCCCGCGTGTCCTCCCACGAAAGCTCGGCACCGTGGACTACCCGCGGTGTTGTGTCGTATCGCTCGTTGTCCTCGGGGAGACGTCGGAGGAAGTCGTCGTACCACGCATCGCCGGTGAAATGAGACGCCTCGCGCTCGGTGCGCCGGGCCCGGAACACGCCATCCCTCTTCGGCTCGGCGCCGGCGGGGATCTCGAGGTCGCGGTCCAGCCCGAGCACGCCCTCGTGCACGCGGTAGCCGCTCCAGGTCCCATCCTCGCCGACGAGCCGCTCCATGCCGGGGAGGTCCTGCCCCTCGAAGTGCTCGTGCCACAGCAGGCCGAGGACGTGCCAGAACCGGGTCTCGGGGACCCATGCGCGGAACCCCTCGGGTCCGGCGACGAACGAGTGGCGCGTGTAGGGAGGGACCACCACGACATCCTGCGCCTCGAAGGGGTGCTCCTCGGCCTCCTGTACACAGATCCCGGAACCCTCGAGCACGAACATCGTGAGGAGCGGGATCCGACGCGTCTCTGGGATCTTCTCCTCGGGGGCGACGTCGAGGAACCGACAGGTCAGCGCGCTCACCGGACCAACGGTGAAGCGCTCGAACACGCGCACGTCGCCAAGCGCGTGCCCACTCGAAGCGAACATCGCCGGCTTCACGACCCGCGGGAGCATCCGCATCCGGTCGCGCTCGAGTCGCTGCTTCACGAAACGACCCTCGTAGTCGTAGTAGAGGCGGGGATCCTGCTCGCCGAGCTCGAGCTGCTCCCGCTCCCGCTCCCGCTCAGCCACCGTGCACCTCCGGGTCGAATTCTGGAGCGTCCTCGAACTGCTCGATCCCGCCGAGCCCGAGGAAGGTGTAGTGGGAAGGCATCGCCGACAGGAGGAGGGCGTCCTCGTCACCGGTGACGAAGTGTTGGTGCTCGGTCATCGTCGGGATGCAGATCAGCTCGCCTTCCTTCCAATCCCAGCGCTGTCCGTCATGCACGTCGTATCCCCTCCCGCGGACGACCAGGATCAGCTCCTCCGCGATGTGACGGTGCCTTCCGGAGCGACTCCCGCTCGCGATCTCCTGGAGGTAGATCCACTTCTGCTTCGAGGCCGTCTCGGTGCGCGGGTGCACATACCATCGCAGCTTGCCGTGACGCGTGTATTCCCACGGGCGGTCGGCGCCGCGAACGACGTGATCGACCTCGCGGCAGTAGTCCGCCTCGTCGTGCATCAGCTGGACGTAGCGCTCGTACGTGTTCTGCGGCTCCCCCATGGAGGAACCGGATTCCCGCCGGCCCTTGAACGCCGCCTCTCGCTGAGGCTCCGCGCCGAGCATGACGTCGATGTCCTCTTCGATCCCGAGGACGCCCCGCTTGATGCGATAACCGACGAGCTCCTCACCTTCGTACAGAGGCTCCGTGCCGTCCGGGAACGTCGGCTTCTCGCTCAGCTTGTGTTGCTCCCGCCAGACGAGGCCCATGATGTGGTGGATCCGACCGGTCTCCGGCACGTAGATCTCCGCACCCACGTCGTCGAAGCCGCCGTGCTGATGGATCGTGTACGGAGGGACGACCAACAGGTCGAGACCGTCGAACTCGTAGTACGCGTCGTCGTTGCGCTCCCAACCCTTCCCGTCGAGACAGAACAACGTCGGCGCGCTGATGTGGCGATGGCTCCCACGGACCGGTGCGCCTGGGCGGATGCTCGTGAAGTGGCTCGTGAGGACGTAGTGCGGGGCGCGCGTGAGCATGTCGTAGGAGATGTGGTCGCCCGCCTGATGGGGGCTGTCCATCCCTTGCACGGTCGGCTGCTTCGGGAGCTGCTCGATGACGTGCGGAAGGGATCTGGCGGATCGATCCTCCATGTGCTGGTGGACGAGTCGCTTGACCTCATCCGGGTGCTCCGAATGATCGTGCTTCCAGGGCTCGAGGATCTTCATCTGCCTCCTTGGCTCGTGACGCGACGACGGAGGCGTCGCGTCGGGTCCGCCCGGGGTCCGAGGACCGCGGGCAGACCCCGCACGCGCTCGCTCAGTCCTCTTCGAACACCTCCGCACTCGGGAATCCCCATGTCTCGAGGATCTCCTCGAGGTACGCGGGCATCACCGGGAAGTAGTCCCAGGTCCAGAGCGACAGCTCCTTGCCCTCGATCAACCCGGCGAGGTCAGACCCCTCCGCGTAGATCGACGACTGCTGCGGCTCCATCTCGTCGAGGACGTCCTGCATCTCCTGGCTCGCCATGTGCTCGAGGAACAGCGTCGCGCCGGCGACGTTGTCCGCTCCCATGCGGATCCCCTGTACCTGGGTCAAGCGAACCGGGATCGGCTCCAGGAGCTTCACCTCGATGGTCTCCGGCGATTCCAGGGACGCGCGGTAGGCGGAGTGGTAGTTGCTCGCGAAGTGGAGCTGATACTCCCCCGCACCCATCAGCGTGATCGCGTTCGTCTCGCCGCGAGCCCAGACGGGCTCCTGCTCGCCGATCTTCTCGGCGAACTCGTAGACCTTTTCCTCACCCCATGCGGGGATCATGGTCGCCAGGTTGACCGGCTCGATGTCGACCAGGAACTTCTTGCCCTTCAGCGCCGGGTCGAGGAAGTCCTCCCAGGACTCCGGGACGAGGGACGGGTCGAGGAGCTTCGGGTTGTACGAGAAGCCCGCCATCCCGCTCCCCGCCGCCATCGTGTACGGCACCTTCGGGTTGATCATCTCGCTGGGGATGTCGAGGACGCCCGACTCGGCCATCGTGAGCAGGTCGACCTGCTCGAGGTACGGCAGGTAGGAGCCATAGACCTCCTGGCTCAGATAGAGGACGTCGTAGTCCGTGGCCTCACCTTGGACCTCCAACAGGATCCGAGGCGTATCCGACCCGCTCTGCTCCGTGATCTCGATATCGACGTTCGGGTACTTCTCCTGGAACGACGCGAGGATCACCTCGATCGACTCGGGCTGCGTCGACGTGTAGATCTTGAGGGTCCCTCCCTCACCCTCGGCCGCCGTCACGAGATCCTCGTGGGACTCGTAGGTGATCATCGAATCGCTATTAACCGGAACCTCCGGCGTCTCCTCGTCGCCACCGCACGCAGCCAGCGTGAGCGAGACGACCATGAACGCCGCGAGGACGGCACCCCGCCGTGCGACTACCCCCATGCCTGTTCTCCTCTCCATCGAGCGATCCCTTCGCTTGCGTCGGCTCATGACGTGTGCTCTGGCCTCCGAGCCGCCCACCACGTTCACGTGTGGTCCACGATCGCCTCCCTCTTGGGCTCGCTCGACATCCGCATCAGGCCTCTTTCGTGAATCCGGCGGCCACGAACCTGCGTCCGATGAACGCCACGACGACGAGCGTGAGCAGGAGCAGGACACCGAGCGCGGAGGTCAACGAGAAGTCGGCCTTCCGATTCCAGTAGTAGTAGAGGGTCGTCGCGATCGTCTGGTTGTCGGATGTGGCGAGCAGGAGGGGGACACTGAGGTTCCTGATCGCGTGTGCGAACACCCAGATCCATCCGGCGATGAATGCCGGTGAGAGCAACCGAAGCGTGATGCGCATCAGCGTGCGGACCTTCCCGACGCCGCTGACGTAGGCAGCTTCCTCCAACTCGGCGTTCAACTGCGACATCGCGGAGTTCGCGGCGCGGCTCGCGAACGCCAGGTACCCCGCCATCAGAGCCAGCACCATGATGGTCATGGTTCCGTAGATCGGCAGCCAGCGGACCGCGGGGTTCAGATAGAAGACGACGAGCGCGACACCGATAGCCACGGAGGGGATCGCGCGCGGGATGAACGCGACGATGTCGAGCCCGAGCCCCCCTCGGACGCGCTGCCGGACCACCAGCCATGCCACGAGGAACGCGAGCAGCATCGTCGCGGTTGCGGTGAACCCGCCGAGCTGCACCGAGTTCCAGATCGAGCTCGCGATCCTGGGGGTCTCCGGGATCGCCGCGTAGTTGTCGAAGCTAAGCCTCCCGAACGCGGCCACCGAGGGGACCTCGTACGCAGGGAGCAGCGAGGCCCAGATGAGTACGAAGGCCGGGAGGGCGACGGCGAAGAAGAAGTACACGAAGAAGAGCCCGAGCGCGGGCCATCGCCACCTTCCGAGCCGATGACGTCGAGGCCGGTACGCCTTCCCCGTGATGGTGGCGAACTTCCCCGCCTTGCGGACGACGACCCGGTAATAGAACGCGACCAACGTGATCGTGAGCAGCAAGAACATCACGGTGTACGCGGACGAGATCCCCCAGTCCGAGCCCTGGGCGGCGCTGAAGTAGATCAGCGTCGGCAGGAGGAAGATCCCTGCGGGCAAGCCGATCAGCAGCGGCGTCTCGAGGTCGTCGAGGTTCCCCACCAGCGCGTACATGCCCGCGGCGAGGATCGCGGGCGTCATCAGCTTCAGCGTGATCTTCCGGAAGGTGTACCCGGCTTTCGCGCCCGAGATCGTCGCTGCCTCCTCGAGCGACGGATCCATCAACCGGAAGGCGGCCACCATCATCAGGAACAGGGTGGTGCTCCCGCGGATGCCTTCGACGAAGATCATCCCCCAGAGGCTGAAGATGTTGAACGGGCCGGTCACGAGATCGATCCCCACGAACGACAGCGCTCCCCGCGCCACGATGTTGACGAGGCCGATCTTCGGCGAGAGCAGCAGGATCCATGCCATCGAGGACAACATCCCCGGCATCGCGATGGGCAACAGCATCAGGACCCACGCCGTGTTCCGTCCCGGCATGTCCGTTCGCTCCAGGAGCCAGGCGAAGACGGTCGCCATCGCGAGGCTCACCACGGACACGACCACCGCGTAGACGAGCGTGTTCGTGAGCGCCGTGAACGTCTGCGGATTGCCGTACGCCTTCGAGTAATTGTCGAGCGTCAGGTTCCCGGGTGCGACGGGGTTGCCGTCGAGGAAGCTGAACACGATCACGAAGACGACCGGGATCCCGACGACCCACAGCAGGACCGCGGAGATGCTGGCGCTCAAGAGGTGTCGTCGGATCCACGCTGACGCTCGACCCCGCGCGGCCGGCGGACGGCCCCGCGCAGCGCGGGGCGGTGCCTTCGTGCCCACGGCTGCCAACGGCGACCCTCCTACAGCCCTCGTTATGAACGCCTAGTGAATCATTAGGGTCACTAAGGATTCGCCGAAATCTATTCGGGGCGTGTCGCGGCTGTCAAGGGGGGTGGCCGAGCGGCTCAGTCCGAGTGCAGCTTGCCCTCGCGCCGGATATCAAGCGCATCGTGGATCACGCGCAATCCCTCGATCGCGAGCTCGGCACGGTCGGCGGGGACACGATCGAGCAGGTCGACGAGTCTCGTAGCCACCGCCTCGTCGGCCGCGCCGAGCGCGGCTTTGCCCTTGCGAGTGAGACTGACACGCATCCGTCGGCGGTCGATCGGGTCCTCCTCGCGGAGCACGAGCCCGCGGGTGACGAGCCCTTCGACGATGCCCGTGACGGTGGGGCGACTCACCCGCAGCTTGTCGGCGAGGACCTTCCCGGCGGCACTCCCCTCCGACATCAGGGACAGCAACCGGTACTGGGGCGCGGTGAGTCCCGCCTCCGCGAGCGCGAACTCCATCTGTCGCCCGAGACGCGTGGTCGACCGGCACACATCGGCGGAAATCTCGCTACTCTGCACAGATAGTTAGGGTACCTATCTAGTTGGGCGCGTCAAGGGGGGATCGATTGACCGACGCACATCCTGCCGGGTCGTGGGCGGCAGACGACTTCGTCGAGCGATGGATCGCCCACGACTCGATGGCCGCGATCCTCGAACTGCCCATGCGGCTGAGCGCCGCGCTCGTCCGTGAGAGTGGGATCGTGGTGCGGCGCGTGGTCGATGTCGGCTCCGGCCCCGGTACGTACCTCCGGATCCTCCTGGAGGAATTCCCCGATGCCGACGGAACCTGGATCGACGCGAGCGACGCCATGCTCGCGCGGGCCGAAGCGTCACTGGCGGACCTCGCGGCCCGCCTCACGTTCACCGTCGGGGACCTCCGCGACGCGACGGCGCTGCCGCTCAGCGGCGACGTCATCGTGTCCTCGCGAGCGGTTCATCACTTCCGTCCGGACACGATCGAGGGTTTCTATCGAGCCGCTGGCGAGGCGCTCAGTCCGGGAGGGTTCCTCTGCAACCTCGATCACTTCGCGACGCCAGGAGATTGGAGGGCGCGATACAAGGCGATCAAGCCCCGGTTCGTGCCGAGCAGCGGAGGAGGGAGCGAATCCCACACCCACGACTCCCCGCCGCAGCTGGTGAACGATCACCTCGCCTGGCTCAGCGAAAGCGGCTTCGTCGACCCCGACGTGCCTTGGCGCCTGCTGTGGACGGCGCTCGTCGTTGCTCGCACCCCGTCCGCCTGAACGCCCTCAACCGCCGAACCGCTCCTCGTGCCGGAGCTCCCGGAGCGGTCTGCGCCCTCCGCGGGAGCCGGGCGGCGCCAGGGACGCCGGGTCCTCCGGATAGCCGAAGGACACGACCAGGTCACACGTCATCTCCGGCGGGTAGCCGAGCAGGTCGCGGATCCGAGGTTCGTCGTACACGGAGCCGTGGCAGGAACCGATCCCCACCTCCCACGCCGCGAGCATCGCGTTCTCCACGGCCTGTCCCAGGTCGAAGGCGATGCTCTCCCGCTCGGGGACGTCGTCCGCCTTGGGAGTGAGGAACGCGATCGCGGCAGCCGCCTCAGCGATGTGGTCCGTGTAGTCGCCCACACGAGCGAGCTCGGTCAGCCGCTCCCGATCCCGACACACGACGAAGGCCCACCGCTGCTCGTTCATCGAGCTCGGCGCGAGAGCCGCCGCGGTGACGATCCTGTCGAGCTGCTCGTCGGGGATCGGTCGGTCATCGAAGGACCGGACGTTGCGGCGCGTCCTGATCGCATCCCAGGTCTCCATGAGCTCCCTCCCCGTCGTCCGCAGGAGCCTACGCGCGCGCGAACGCGAGAGGGTGGCTGATTATGCTTGGACGCTCCTGAGGGAGCCCATCGATGCGAACGGACCCCAGCATCCCCGCGGTCAACCGCACCTCGCCTCGGACGGCCGTGCGTCGGCTCGCGCTCGGCCGATTCCTCTCGTACACGGGGACGGTCGCGGCGGGCACCGCGTTGAGCTACTCCCTGTACGAGGAGACCGGCTCCGCCGCCTGGGTCGCCGCGGCGATGATCCTCACGTGGGGTGTCATCGGACTGCTGGGACCGATCAGCGGCGCGATCGGCGACCGCTTCGACCGGCGCCTCGTGATGATCGTCGGGGAGTCGGCGGCCGCAGCATGTTGGGTCGGGATGGCGTTCCTCACGGACCTGCCCGTGATCCTGCTCGCCCTCGCGTTCATCGCGTCGGTGTGCGAGGCACCGTTCCCGGCCGCATCCGGCGCGGCGATCCCCAACGTCGCCGGAACGGAGAACCTGTCGTGGGCGAACAGCCTGATCTCGATGGGCAGGTACGCCGGCCTCACCCTGGGACCGCTGCTCGGCGGGGTCCTGGTGGCGTCGATCGGCGCGCCCTGGGTCTTCATCGGCAACGCGGTCTCCTATCTCCTCTCCGTGGCTCTGGTCGTGAGCGTCCGAGCGGATTTCGCCGATCCCGAGCGGGACGCGGAGGAAGCCGAAGCACACAAGGGCCTCGCCGCCGGGTTCCGGTTCATCCGCCGGGACCGAGTGCTCACCTGGCTCCTCCTCTCGTGGGTCGTCTTCATCGTCGGGATGGCCTCGTCGCTCATCGCCGACCCGGTGCTGGCGGACGAGTTCGGTTGGGGCTCGCTCGGGTACGGCCTCCTCACGTCGTGTTGGGGGGCGGGAACGATCGTGGGCGCATGGCTGGGCCGGAACGTGCGCGAGGATCGGGAGGCGGTCTGGCTCGTCGGGGGCAGCGCCGTGATCGCCTTGACCGGCTTCGCGGTCTTCCTGTCGCCGTGGTTCTGGCTCGTGCTCGTCTGGGTCGCGCTCTTCGGGCTCGCGGACGGTCCCACGCAGGTCGCCGAGCAGAACCTGCTGCAACGACGGACGCCGGACGTGGTGCGCAGCCGCGTGATGGGCGCGTGGGAGGCCGCGAACCACGTCTCACTCGTGATCGCGTTCCTGATCGGCGGTGCGGTCGTGCCCGCGATCGGGCCGAAGCCCGCCTATCTCCTCGGCGGCGTGACCGGGCTGATGGGCACGGCGCTGCTGGTGCCGTTGCTCAGGCTGCTGCCTCGGAGGGCGACCGTGGTCGTCGTCGATCCGGGCGTGTGACGCGCGATCGCCGTCAGATCCTGCAGACCTCGGCGACCGAGCTCCAGGGGTGCCACCCGTACTCCGCGACGGTCCAGGCGGCGACGGTGACGTTCGCCCGGGCGTCGAACACGGACGCGCCGCCCCGGCCGGCGAGCGCGGACAGGTTCGTCCAGGTGGAAGGGAGGAACTGGAACACGCCGGCCGCTCCGGTGCTCGGATTCTCGGCCAGAGGATCGAAGTTGGATTCGGCTTCGGCGACGCACAGGGCGACCGCTTCGGTCCTCGATCCGAGGGGGGCGAACTGATCGCGGATCAGTTCGACGACGGCTCCTCTCCCCGGGACCACGCTCGGAGCGGGTGGGCTCGGAGGGGGTGTCGAGCCCTGGGAGTCGCCGCCGGAACCCTCGACCGCCGTACTCGCCTCGGCCAGCGCTCGAAGGCGGGCGTGCTGCTGCTGCAGCTTCTCCACGAGACCCGCGGCGGCCGCCTCCAACCGCTCCTGCTTCCCCCGAAGCTCCTCTTCGAGGGCTTCGAGGCGGACCTGTTGCCGCTCGACCTCCGCCTTCCGTTCCTCCAGCGAGACGAGCACCTCGTGGTCTCGCTGAGCGACCGCGTCGAGGAACTCCAAGGAGTCCTGGAGGTCCGTGAACGAGCCCGCGCCGAGCACCGAGTCGAAGCCGACCGCGCGTTCGCCCATGTACGCCTCGACGGCGCGTCGGTTCAGCAGTAGCTGTCGCGCGTCGATCTGCCGTGACAGCTCCGAGATCCGCTCACGGACCCACGCCGTCTCCGCCATCACGGCCTCGATCGCCTGCTTCACCTCGTCGAGCTCTTCGAAGAGGCGAACGACCTGCTGCTGGAGGTCCTCGTGCGCGCGAGCCGCGGCCTCCATGTGCGGCGCCGCCGGGGCTCGTACCGCGGGCATCAGGGACGCCGAGACGATCGCCCCGAGGGCGAGCACGACTCTGATCTTGGGGGTGACTCTGCGATCGCTGCTCAACGGAGAGCACCATATCCGAAAGCCGACCCCTCGAAACCGGCATGCGGGGCGGTGCCAGATCCGAGATCGGTCAGGGGATCCGGCGCTGCGTCTCGCATCCCTCGGCGGAATCGAGCAGCCCGCGGCCCCCGTCGCACCTGTCGGATCCGGGGCCGCCGCTCAGCGCGTCCGTCCCGACGCCGCCGAACAGGGAATCGTCCCCCCGGTTGCCCCAGAGTCCGTCGTTCCCGCCGCGACCCTCGATGATGTCGCGATCAGGGCCTCCGAACAGGCGATCGCCGGCCCCTCCTCCCCGGATCCTGTCGACACCCTCGCCTCCGTAGACGTCGTCGGACTCGTCCCCTCCGAGGAGCTCGTCGTTGTCGCCTCCGCCCTTGAGCAGGTCGCGTCCGTCACGACCCCCGAGGGTGTCGTCTCCCTGCTCGCCGTAGAGCTGATCCTGACCCTCGCCCCCGGCGAGCTCGTCGTCATCGAATCCGCCCTGCAGGACGTCATCGCCGTCACCGCCGCTCACGAGATCGATCCCGTCCCCGCCCGACAATCGATCCGCACCGAAGCTGCCGCGGATCCGGTCGTTCCCGTCGTCGCCGCAGATGATGTCGTCGCCGAGGCCGCCGTTGATCTGATCGGTCCCGCCGAGGCCGGCGATCACGTCGTCCCCGGGTGAGCCGGGGAGGATGTCATCCCCAGGGGTCCCGGTGATGGTCGCGTTCTGCCCGAGACAGGTGGCGATCCCGGCGTGAGCGGCTGGGGAACCGGTGGCGACCAGGGCCATCGCAGCGAGCCCGACGATGATCCCCGGCCCTCTCCTTCGGCTGGCGCGCGTCATCGATCCGACCTCAGGTGTTGGCACGGAGACCTCCTCGGGGGGTTTGACCGACGATTTCAGACCAGCACGGCGTCGTTCAAGTAGCCCATTCGACTTACGCGTTCCTCACGAATCACGATCAGACGAGAAGGGGGATCGATAGGAGCGAGGTCACCGTGCTCGGTGCTCAGCGTCGATTGCCGTCTCTGGGGGAACCGGCGAAGATGCGCCCGTGGAGGGTGCGGGAAACTCCCGAGCCCGCCCCACCTTGATCGAGACCACGGTGGGGCGGCTCGCTCGGCTCGGTGCGGACCCCAGGGACGATGGGGATCTGCGTCAGAAGAAGTCGCTCCTCGTGCTCATCGTGGCGCTCATCCTGCCGGTGTCCGTCGTGTGGGGCGGCCTGTACATCGGCTTCGGTTCGTGGGCGGGCATCACCGCGTTCATCTACTTCGCCGTCTCGCTCGGCTCCCTGGTGGTCTTCGCGCGGACCGGCAGCTTCCGGCTTTTCCTCGTCACCCAGCTCGTCGACATCCTCCTCGCCCCGACGTCCGGGCAGATGTTCGTGGGCGGGTTCCTCCCGTCCGGGGGGGTCGCGCTGTGGGGGATCCTGGCTCCGCTCGGCGCCCTCGTCTTCCTCGAGGTGCGGCGCGCGATCCGCTGGTTCGTCGCCTTCGTGCTGGTCTTCCTCCTCACCGGGGTCGCGGGCGAGCTGTTCTTCCCCAACGCGGACTTTCCGACCTGGTTCCCCAGCACGATGTTGGCGCTGAACATCGTCGGTGCGGGGGCCATCGCCTTCACCCTGCTCGCCTCCTTCGCGAGGCAGCGCAATGAAGCGCTGGCGGCGCTCCGCGTCGAGCAGGAGAGATCCGAGCTGCTCCTCATGAACATCCTGCCGAGCTCGATCGCGGACCGCTTGAAGGCCGCGACGGGGTCCATCGCCGACCACGTCGAAGCAGCCTCGATCCTGTTCGCTGACGTCGTGGACTTCACGCCGTTCGCACAACGTCTCTCGCCGGCCGAGGTCGTTGGCACGCTCGATCACCTGTTCTCACACTTCGACACGCTGGTGGAGCGGTACGGGCT